>CAVWKL010000288.1:0-19772 GCA_963755075.1 uncultured Alphaproteobacteria bacterium | reverse complement strand
GCTTACGAATCCAATTTTCAAGAGAGTATCCCAGGGGAAAACGTTGCTGTTATCAGGATAGCAGTGACGGCCGGGATGCGCCTCGGGCGGCGTTGAGGCACAATAAAGACGTGTCAAACGCGATCCTCGTAGACCCGGAAACCATGCACGGCCTGCCCGTGTTCAGAGGGACGCGCGTGCCTGTCCAGACGCTCTTCGAGTATCTCGAAGGCGGGGATACGCTCGAAGATTTCCTGGAGGGGTTCCCTACCGTTTCCCGGGCGCTGGCCGTGGAGGCTCATCCCGCGCGGACCCTTCTTTCGGCGCTTCGCGCCGCCTTCTCCCGCAAGAGGGAAGGGCATGAACAGGAATCCCCTCATGGCTCCCCGCGTTCTCATTTCCGACAAACTCTCCCCCGCCGCCGTCGCCATCTTCAAGGAGCGCGGCGTCGACGTCGACGTCAGGCCCGGCCTCGACAAGGAAGACCTCGCCAAGATCATCGGCGACTACGATGGCTTGGCGATTCGTTCGGCGACCAAGGTGACGGCCAAGCTGCTCGAACACGCCAAAAGGCTGAAGGTGATCGGGCGCGCCGGCATCGGCGTCGACAACGTCGACATTCCCGCCGCCACCGCGCGCGGCGTCATCGTCATGAATACGCCGTTCGGCAATTCGATCACCACCGCCGAGCACGCGATCGCGCTGATGTTTGCGCTGGCGCGGCAGATTCCCGCCGCCGACGCCTCGACCCAGGCCGGCAAGTGGGAAAAGAACCGTTTCATGGGCGTCGAACTGACCGGCAAAACGTTGGGAGTCATCGGCTGCGGCAATATCGGCTCGATCGTCGCTTCGCGCGGCATCGGGCTCAAGATGCATGTCGTCGCCTACGATCCGTTTCTCAGCGAAGAACGCGCGGCGGAACTCGGCGTCGAGAAGGTTCCGCTCGAGGCGTTGCTGAAACGCGCCGACGTCATCACGCTGCACACGCCGATGACGGCTCTGACGAAGAACATCCTCTCCGCCGAGGCGATCGCCAAGACCAAGAAGGGCGTGCGCATCATCAATTGCGCGCGCGGGGGTCTGGTCGACGAGGCGGCGTTGCGCGCCGCGCTCGACAGCGGCCACGTCGCCGGCGCGGCGATCGACGTGTTCGTCGAGGAACCGGCGACCAAGAACCCGCTTTTCGGCCATCCCAACGTGGTGGCGACGCCGCATCTGGGCGCTTCGACCAACGAGGCGCAGGAGAATGTCGCGCTGCAGGTGGCCGAGCAGATGTCGGACTACTTGATGCGTGGCGCGATCGCCAACGCGGTCAATTTCCCCTCGATCACCGCCGAGGAGGCGCCGCGCCTGAAGCCGTTCATCGCGCTGGCGGAAGGCCTCGGCTCGTTCGCCGGGCAACTTACCGAGGATCCGATCGCCAAGGTGACGATCGCCTACGAGGGCGCAGTCGCCGCGCTCAAGATCAAGGCGTTGACGTCGGCGGCGATCGCCGGCCTGCTCAGGCCCTCGCTCGCCGACATCAATGTTGTTTCCGCGCCGACCGTCGCCGCTCATCGCGGCATCGTGATCGAGGAAGCGACCCGCGCCGTCGCCGGCGACTACGAAAGCTTCATCACCCTCACCGTCACCACCGCAAAACAGGAGCGCGCGGTCGGCGGCACCGTGTTCCACGACGGCAAGCCGCGCATCCTGTCGATCAAGGGCATCAAGGTCGACGCCGAATTCACGCCGTCGATGATCTACGTCACCAACGAGGACAAGCCGGGCTTCATCGGGCGCTTCGCCAGCCTGCTCGGCGAGGCCGGCGTCAATATCGCGACCTTCGCCCTCGGGCGCGACCAGCAGGGCGGCTCGGCGATCGCGCTGGTGTCGATCGACGGCCCGGCGCCCGACGCCGTGCTCGCCAAGGTCGGCGAGATCCCCGGCGTGAAGCAGGCCAAAGCGCTGCGGTTCTGAAACCGGCGCGCGGCGCCCGTCAATGGGCGTCGGGGGTTCGGTAGGCCGAGGGGCTGACCCCGAAGACGTCGCGAAAACGGTGGTTGAAAGTCGAGAGATCGCCGAAGCCGGCCTCGAAGGCGATCGCCGCGATCGTGTCGGAGGAAGCCCGCAGGCGAACCGCCGCGCGCCGCATTCTCGCGTCGAGCACGGCCTGATAGGGCGTCGTTCCGACAACGCGCCGGAAGACGCGCAGGAAGTGGTATTTGCTCATGCGCGCGACGCCAGCGAGCGCGGCGAGATCGAGCGGCTCGGCGGCGCGCTCGTCGATACAGCGCAGAGCGTCCGCAACGCGCCGGGTTTCGCGCGGGCTGGCGCGCGCTGGCGTCGCGACATGGCCCGATACCGCGGCGATGACGCGCGCGGCGAGCCGAAGCACGCTTTCCTCGAGGCGCAGCGGGGCGCGTTGGCGCGCGATCGCCTCCGCGGCCGCGACGATCGGCGTCAGCGCGCGGCCCGCCGGCGTCGCATTCACGCCAAAGCGATAGCGGCCCGGGCCCGCCGCGCTCGCCGCGATTTCCTCGAAAGTCTCGGGCGCGAAGTTGAAGCCGACGCAGCGGTCCCCGACCCCGTGGTCGTGGGCGCAGGCAAAGCAGCGGCCGTGATTGCCGAGCAGCAGCGCGCCGGGATGGAGAAACGTCTCGCCGCCGTCGCTTCTGTAGGTGAACGAGCCCTCGACCACGGCGGCGATCGAATAGCCGTCGTGCCGCTCCTCGAACGGCCGGTCTGACGGCCCGGCGCCGCAGAGAAACTCGCTGACGCTCCAGCCCTCGCCGGAGGCGATAGCGCGCACGCGCGGCGCACCCGGGCGCGGCACGGCGCGAGCGTCGGGGCCTCGCTGCGTAACCGTCGGCATCCCCTCAAGATAGCAATTTTCCCCAAGCCTCGAAAGTCGAGCTGGCCCATCCTGGGTCCAACGGCGGCGCGACGACAGGCGCCGCGCAAACTGAAGGGAGCCTGCCTATGCTCGATCACCTCTCGATCGGCGTCCGCGACATCGCCGCCGCCAAGCGCTTCTATGACGCGACGCTGCAGCCGCTGGGCTATCGATGCCTCAGCCCGGGCGACTCCTCGCTCGGATACGGCAAAGACAACGCCGCGTTCTGGCTGCTCGCCAGCGAATGCCCGGTCCCCGCCGATCCAAGATCGGGTCTGCACTTTTGCTTTGTCGCGCCGACGCGGCGAAGCGTCAGCGAATTCCACGCCGCGGCGCTCGCCGCCGGCGGGCGCGACAATGGCGCGCCGGGTCTGCGCGAGGACTACGGCCGCAACTATTTCGCCGCGTTCGTCGCCGATCCCGACGGTTATCGGATCGAGGCCTACTGCAACAAGGAGCGTTGAGCGTCATGGCTTCTGTTACGAGGGAGATCGCGACGAAGGCTCGGCCGGCAGACGCGTGGGCGGCGATCGCCGACATCGGCGCCTTGCATTCGCGCCTCGTGCCCGGATTCGTGGTCGACACGCGCCTCGAACCCGGCGCGCGGATCGTGACCTTCGCCAACGGCGCGATTCTGCGCGAACCGATCGTGAGCCTCGACGCGCAAGCGCGCCGCCTCGTCTGGTCCGCCGAAGGCGGCCGCGCCACGCATTACAACGCCTCGGTTCAGGTGTTCGCGGGCGCGGGAGGCGGCGCGAGAATCGTGTGGATCGCCGACTTCCTGCCCGATTCGCTGGCCGGCGCGATCGCGGCGGCGATTGACGTGGGGATGGCGGCGATGCGGACGACCCTCGATCGGCTCGCGCCATAGGCTCTGCGCACGTAAAATCTCGGCCGAAATGCTATATCAGCCGCGCGGCCGGAGCCGTAACAACTTGAGAACTTCGCCATGACCGAGCCGGATTCCGCCTTGCCCGTCGCCTCGCCGGTCCCGCCAGAGCCGACGCGCATCGATCCGCGGCTGCTCGAAATCCTCGTCTGCCCGTTGACGCGGGCGACGTTGAGCTACGACGCGGAGCGACAGGAGTTGATCTCCCGCGCGGCCAAGCTCGCCTATCCCATCCGCGACGGCGTTCCGATCATGTTGCCTGAGGAGGCGCGGCGGCTGGAGGAGTGAGGCCAAGCGCCAGCCGGCGCATTACTCGCGCTTTCCCGCGAAAAATCCCTTCAGCATCGCCGCCGCCTCGCTTTCGCGGATGCCTCCGTAGGTTTCCGGCGCGTGCAGGCAAGTCGGCTGGAAGAAGAAGCGCGGGCCGTGCTCGACTGCGCCGCCCTTGGGATCGGGGGCCGCGTAATAGAGGCGGCGCAGCCGCGCGTGACTGATCGCGCCCGCGCACATCGCGCAGGGCTCCAAGGTCACATAGAGATCGCATTTCGTCAGGCGCGTCCGCCCAAGGCGTTCGGCGGCCTTGCGGATGGCGAGCATTTCCGCGTGGGCGGTCGGGTCGGCGTCCTTGCGGGTGCGATTTCCCGCGCTGGCGATCACCTTGCCGTCGCAGGCCAGCGCGGCGCCGACCGGAACTTCGCCGCGCCGTTCGGCGGCGCGCGCCTCGGCGAAAGCGACGCTCATCGGGTCGTTCTCCACGTGCGCGGCTCCTCGCGCCTCGCGACAGGGGCGCGGCAAGCTGCTAGGACACTGCGATCCGCAAAGCAAGACGAGGCCATGAACGAAACCATCTCCGCCGCCGCGCCGCCGAAGCCAACGCGGGAAGGTCAGCGCATCGCCAAGGTCATGGCGCGCGCCGGCCTGTGCTCGCGCCGCGACGCCGAGGGTTGGATTCTCGCCGGGCGCGTCAGCGTCAACGGCGCGATCCTGGAAAGTCCGGCTTTCAACGTCAGCGCCGAGGACGACGTCCGCGTCGACGGGCAACGCCTCAAGGAGGCCGAGCGCACCCGGCTCTTCCTCTTTCACAAGTCGCGCGGCTTGGTGACGACCGCGCGCGATCCCGAGGGGCGGCCGACGATTTTCGACTCCCTGCCCGAGGATCTGCCGCGCGTCGTCGCGGTCGGTCGGCTCGACATCAACACCGAAGGGCTGATCCTGCTCACCAACGACGGCGGCCTGGCGCGCGTGCTCGAGTTGCCCGCCACCGCCTGGCTGCGCCGCTATCGGGTGCGCGCGCACGGCGCGATCGAGCAGGTCCGGCTCGACGCGCTGCGCGAAGGCGTGACGATCGAAGGCGTTCATTACGCCGGCATCGAAGCGCGGCTCGAGCGCGAACAGGGCTCCAACGTCTGGATCATGATGGGCCTGCGCGAGGGCAAGAATCGCGAAATCAAGCGCGTCCTCGAACATCTCGGGCTTTCGGTCAACCGGCTGATCCGCGTCTCGTTTGGACCCTTCGAGCTCGGCGATCTCGCCGAGGGCGAGGTCGCGGAAGTGCGCACCCGCGTCCTGCGCGACCAACTCGGCGGCAAGCTCGCGCGGGAAGCGGGCGTCAATTTCGACGCCGAGATCGTCGACCGCGCCGAGCTTGCGCCGCCGCCGCCCGCGCCCAAGCGCGCCGAACGGCGCTGGGCGGGCGGCCGCGAACGGTCCGACCGCGCCGGTCGCGCGGCAAGCGGCGCCGTCGAGACGAAACGCGAGGCCGAACCCTCGCAGGCGCCGCGCAAACGCAAGCATGTTTCCGCGTTGCGCGCCGAGATTGCGGCGGACGCGGGCGGTCCGCGCAAGCGCATCGAACGCAGCGCCACGAGCGACCGCAAGGGCCGCATGATCAAGGTCGAGCGGATCGTGGCGACGCCGGAGGAATTGCGCCGGCGCGCCGCCGAGACCGCGCGGCGCGAGCGCTCGCGCCACAAGAGCGCCGAGCGCAGAGAGGAACGCGGCGAATCGGCGGGCCGCGATCGACGCGGCGGCAAGCCTTCCGACAAGCGCGCCGAACGCGTCGAAGGTCGGCCGCCGTCGCGAGAAGGGGGCAAGCTCCCGCCCTCGGGCGAAGGCCGCTTTCCGCCGCGCGGCGAGGGCAAGGCGTTCGAGAAGCGCGCATCCTCCGGCGAGGGCCGCGGGCCGTCGCGAGCCGGCGGCAGGCCGTTTGGCAAACGTCCTCCTCCTTCGGGCGAAGGCCGCTCGCCGCCGCGCGGCGGCAAGCCGAGCGGCCAGCGGCCGCCGCGACGCCCCTAGGCGATGCGCGTCGTCGGCGGCAGGCTGAAAGGGCGCGTCCTGCACACGCCCGATTCGCGGGCGATCCGGCCGACCTCGGAGCGCTTGCGCGAATCGATTTTCGACATCCTCGTCCATCGCCACGCCGGGGCCGTCGAGGGCGCGCGTCTCGTCGACCTCTTCGCCGGCTCCGGCGCGTTGGGGATCGAGGCGTTGTCGCGCGGGGCGGAATTCGCGTTGTTCGTCGACAATGGCGCCGAGGCGCGCGCGCTGCTGCGCGCCAATGTCGAGGCTTTCGCGCTTGGCGGCGTCACGCGCATCTGGCGCGCCGACGCGACGCGCCTCGGCAAGGCGCCCGCGGGCGCCCCATTCACGCTCGCCTTCCTCGATCCGCCCTACGATAAGGGCCTCGCCGGTCCGGCGCTCGCCGCGCTTTGCGAGGGCGGCTGGCTCGCCCGAGGCGCCCTGATCGTCGTCGAGGAGGCGGCGAAGGCGGAGATCGTCGCCCCGCCCGCGCTGGAACTGGTGGATGGGCGGGTCTACGGCGAAACGCGGATCGCCTTCTTCGCAGCGGCGGAAGGCCGCTAGGCGGCATGCACGTCCCGCTTGGCCGCTCGCGCGCGCCGTGGCAGGAAGGCGCATGTCGCGCGCCCGGCGTCTTCTCGAACTCTTGGAAATCCTGCGCCGGCGCCGTCGTCCCGTCGCCGGGGCGGTACTTGCCGAGGAGCTCGGCGTCAGCCTACGCACGCTCTATCGCGATGTCGCGTCCTTGCAAGAGCAGGGCGCGGAGATCGCGGGGGAGGCGGGGCTCGGCTATGTCCTCGGGCCCGGCTTCACCCTGCCGCCGCTGATGTTTTCGGTCGACGAGGTCGAGGCGCTGGCGCTCGGCGCGCGTTGGGTGGCGAAGCGGGCGGATTCGCCGCTGGCCGGCGCGGCGGAGAATGCGCTGGCCAAGATCGCCGCGGTGCTGCCGCCCGATCGCGCCGATCTCATCGCCGCCCCGACGCTTATCGTCGGGCCGGGCGCGCCAATCGCCGCCGGCGAAGCGCATCTGACGCTGATCCGTCAAGCGATCCGCGCCGAGCGCAAGCTCGCCATCGCCTATGTCGACGCCTCGGGCGCGCGCACGCGGCGGTTGATCTGGCCGTTTGCGCTCGGTTTCTTCGATTCGGCGCGCGTCGTCGCCGCTTGGTGCGAGACCCGCGCCGCCTTTCGCCATTTCCGCGCCGACCGCATCGAGGCGCTGGAGGCGAGCGAGGCGCGCTATCCCCGCCGCCGCCATGCGCTGATGCGCGAGTGGCGCGCCGCGCAGGGACTGGAGGAATAGGCCGAAGCCGGCGCCGCGCCCGTCGGCATATTGTCTTAAGCACGCGGCGCCGAGCGACTGGCGGGGCGCGCGAGGGCGCCCTATATGTCATAGTTATGTCAAGGCGGACGTTTCCGACGAAATGCCCGCCTTTTTCTCCAGCCGATCGGGCATCGATGACGCCGCTTTCTTCCGAGCTTCCTCTCGACGCGGCCGCTGCGCCGGGCCCCGCCCGCCCGGCGACCGGCGCGGGCGTCGTCGATTTTCGCCTCGACAACGGTCTCACGGTCGTCGTCATTCCCGATCATCGCGCCCCGGTCGTCACCCATATGGTTTGGTATCGCAACGGCTCGGCCGACGATCCCTTGGGCAAGTCGGGCATCGCCCATTTCCTCGAACATCTGATGTTCAAGGGCACCAAAGCCCATCCGCAGGGCGAATTCTCGCTGCGCATCGCCGAGATCGGCGGGCAGGAAAACGCTTTCACCGGCAACGACTATACCGCCTATTTCCAACGGGTCGCCAAGGAACACTTGAGCGCGATGATGGAATTCGAGGCCGACCGCATGACCGGCCTAGTGCTCACCGACGAGATCGTCGCGCCCGAGCGCGACGTCGTGCTGGAGGAGCGCCGCATGCATTGCGACGCCGATCCCAGCGCCCAGCTCAACGAGGCGGTGCAGGCGGCGCTGTTCACCCATCACCCCTACGGCACGCCGATCATCGGCTGGAGCCATGAGATCGAGAGTCTCAATCGCGAGGACGCGCTCGCCTATTACGCGCGCTTCTACACGCCGGAGAACGCGATCCTTGTCGTCGCCGGCGACACCGACGCGGCGGAAGTGCGCCGCCTCGCCGAGCGGCATTACGGCGGGATCCGGCCGCGCGGCGCCGCGCCCGAGCGCCGCCGCCCGCAAGAGCCCGCCTCGGTCGCGCGCCGGTTGGTCGTCGTCAACGACGAAAAGGTGGAGCAACCGAGTTGGCAGCGCTGCTATATCGCCCCTTCGCACCGCACCGCCGCGCCGGGCGAATCGGAGGCGCTCGAAGTGCTCGCCCATCTCTTGGGCGGCGGCCAGACGAGCCTCCTCTATCGCAAGCTGGTGCTCGAGGACAAGAAAGCGGTCGCCGTCGGCGCCTACTACATGGGCTCGGCCTTCGACGAGACGCGCTTCTATCTCTACGCCATGCCCGCGCCCGGCGTCGCCTTGCCCGACCTCGACGCCGCGGTCGATCGGGTTCTCCATTCGTTCGTCGTCGAGGGCGTCGAGACGAAAGCGCTGGAGCGCGCCAAGTCGCGCCTCGTCGCCGATGCGATCTACGCCCAGGACAGCCAAGCGACCCTGGCGCGCTGGTACGGCGCGGCGCTCGCCACCGGCGAGACGATCCGCGACGTGCTGGAGTGGCCGGCGCGCATCGAGGCGGTCAGCGCCGAGGAGACGCTCGCCGCGGCGCGCAAGTGGCTCGAACGCCGACGCGCCGTCACCGGCTTTCTGCTTCCGGCGGATGAAGAGGCCGCCTGAGCGCAAGGTCGGGATCGGACATTTTGACAAAGCCCGCGTCGGCAAGACGCGTGCGGGTCGAGGAAACGCCAATGAACATCCCTCTCGTCGATCCCGTCGCGCAAAGCACGGTCAACCTGCGCGAGCTCGTCACCCCGCGTGGCGTTCGTTTCTGGCTGGTCGAGGACTACGCGGTTCCCCTGGTGTCGCTCGAGTTCGCCCTCGGCGGCGGCGCGGCGCAAGACCAGGCGGGCAAGGCGGGCGCGGCGACCCTGCTGTCCGGCCTGCTCGACGAGGGCGCCGGCGACCTCGACTGCCAAGCCTTCCAGCAGGCGCTCGACGAGAAGGCGATCGAAATCTCCTTCCATAACGAACGCGACCATCTGGGCGGGCGGATGCGCACCTTGGCGCGCCATCTCGACCGCGCCGAGGAGTTGCTGCGCCTCAGCCTCAACGCCCCGCGCCTCGACGCGGCGCCGTTCGACCGGGTGCGCGAGCAGCTGAACGCGCAGCTCCGCCACGAGGCCAACGATCCCTCGGCGATGGCGGGCCGCGCCTGGCGGGCGCGCGTCTTCCCCGGCCACCCCTACGGCCTGCCGACGCACGGCACGCTCGAGAGCCTCGCGACGGTCGAGCGCGACGAACTGAAAAGCCTCGCCCGCCGGCTCATCACCCGCGGCGCGCTCCATATCGGCGTCGTCGGCGCAATCGACGAATCCCGGGCGGCCAGGCTGATCGACGCGGTCTTCGCCGATCTGCCGGCGAGCGGCGATCTCCGCGCCGTCGCCCAAGCGCCGTTCGTCGGTCTCGGCGGCGTCGAAATCGTCGATCTCGACGTGCCGCAGTCGACCATTCGGTTCGGCCGGCCCGCCGTGGCGCGCGACGATCCCGATTACATCGCCTCCATCGTGCTCGCCCACGTGCTCGGCGGCGGCACCGGCCTCTCCTCGCGACTGTTTCGCGAGGTCAGGGAAAAGCGCGGCCTCGCTTACTCGGTTTCGGCCTCGGTGCAGAGCTTCGATCACGCCAGCTATCTCCACGGCGGCACCACCACCAAGAACGAGCGCGCCAGCGAATTGCTCGACGTCATCCGCGCCGAGATCCTCGACTTGGCGCAGGGCGGGCTCAGCGAGGACGAATTGGAAAAAGGCAAGAAATACCTGATCGGTTCCTATCCCTTGCGCTTCGACACTTCGGCCAAGATCGCCGGCCAGCTCGTTCACATCCAGCTCGAGGGCCATGGGCCCACTTGGCTCGTCGAGCGCAATCTTCGCGTCGCGGCGGTGACGATGGCCGACGCGCGCCGCGCCGCCGAGCGCGTGTTCGGCGACGGGGCGCTCAGCGTGGTGGTGGTGGGCCGGCCGGCGAGCGTTTAGGGAAGCCTTGACGAGCGCGCCATGTCCATACGCCGCCTCGACCCGCTGCTGATCGACCGCATCGCCGCCGGCGAAGTGGTCGAACGGCCGGCGGCGGCGATCAAAGAGCTTGTCGAGAACGCGCTCGACGCGGGCGCAAGCCGCATCGACGTCGCCATCGAGGCGGGCGGGCGGGGGTTGATCCGCGTCGGCGACGACGGCCTCGGCATGGACGCCGAGGATCTCATACTCTCGGTCGAGCGCCACGCCACTTCGAAGCTTGCCGACGGCGATTTGACCGCCATCGCGACGCTGGGCTTTCGCGGCGAGGCGCTGCCCTCGATCGCGTCCGTGTCGCGGCTGGAAATCCGCACCCGGGCGCGCGGCGCGCCGCAAGCCTTCGAGATGCGGGTCGAGGACGGAGCAAAAAGCGCGCTTCGCCCTTCGGCGCATCCCATCGGCACGCGCGTCGAGGCGCGCGACCTCTTCGCCGCGACGCCGGCGCGGCTGAAGTTCCTTAAAAGCGATCGCAGCGAAGCCCAGGCCTGCGCCGACGTGGTGCGCCGCCTGGCGCTCGCCAATCCGGGCACGCGATTTTCCTTTTCGAGCGATATCGGCGCCGCCTTCGATTGGCCCGCCTGCGGGGCTGGCGAAGCGGGCGAGCGCGAGCGCATGCGCCAGGCTTTGGGCGAAGACTTCATCGCCAACGCGCTGCGCATCGACGCGCTTCGGGAGGGCCTGCGGCTGACCGGCTATGTCGGTCTGCCGACCCTCAACAAGCCCAATGCGCTGTCGCAATATGTCTTCGTCAACGGCCGCGCGGTGCGCGACAAGCTGATCTCCGGCGCGCTGCGCGCCGCCTATCTCGACTATCTCCCGCAAGGGCGCCACGCCGTCGCGGCGCTCGCCGTCGCCTGCGACCCGCGCGAGGTCGACGTCAATGTCCATCCCGCCAAGGCGGAGGTGCGTTTTCGCGACGGCGGGCTGGTGCGCGGCCTGATCGTCGGCGCGGTGAAACAGGGGCTCGAAGCGGCGCTGCACCGCGCCACGACCACCGGGGGCGCCAATGCGCTCGCCGCGATGCGCGCGCCGCAGTGGCGGGGCGCGTCGCCGCCGCAGGACTGGGATTGGCGCGCCTCGCCGGCGGCGCCCGAACTCGCCGCCAACCGATTCGCCGAAGGCGCGCAGGCCTCATTCGGCGATTTCGCCCCCGCCGCCGACGTGGCCGCCGCCGCGACGCCGGCGAGCGCCGACCTCGCCGCGCCGCTCGGGGCGGCGCGGGCGCAAGTCCACGACGCCTATATCGTCGCCCAGACGCGCGATGGGCTCGTCATCGTCGACCAGCACGCCGCGCACGAGCGCATCGTCTACGAGAAATTGAAGCGCCAGCGCGAAGCGAACGGCGTCGTCAGGCAGATTCTGCTGAGCCCCCTCGTCATCGATCTCGAGCCGCGCGCGGCTTCCGCGCTGTTTGAGCGCGCGGCGGAATTGGAGGCGCTCGGCCTCATCGTCGAAAGCTTCGGCCCCGGCGCGGCGCTGCTGCGCGAAGCCCCGGCGCTGCTCGACGGCGCCGACATGGCCGCGCTCATCCGCGACCTCGCCGAGGATCTCCTCGCCGAGGACGGCGCGCTCGCCCTCGAGCGCCGGCTCGACCATCGCCTGGCGACCGTCGCCTGCCACCATTCCGTCCGCGCCGGCCGCAAGCTGAAGCCCGAGGAGATGAACGCGCTGTTGCGCGAAATGGAGGCCACTCCCGGCGCCGGCCAATGCAACCACGGCCGCCCGACCTACGTCGAATTGAAGCTTGCCGATATCGAGCGGCTGTTCGGGAGACGGTGAAATTATATTCACTCCGCCGGCGCGAACACCCGCAGCCGGTGTCCGTCCGGGTCCAGCCCGACGAAGGTGTAGCCGAAGTCCATCCGCGTCGGCGGCTGTGCGATGATCGCGCCGCGCGCGGCCCACTCGGCGTGGGCCGCCTCGACCGCGGTTTCGCTTTCGAGGGAAAAGGCGATTTCGCCGCCCCCCGGCGCGCCCGCTTTCGGCTCGACGCCGTCGCGCCGCCACAGGCCGAGCATAAGACCGGGCGCGGCGGGCAGCATGGCGAAGGTCGGCGAGGATTCGATCGCGGGACGGCCGAGAAGCTTGGCGTAGAAGGCCTCGCTCGCCGCGACGTCCTCGACGTAGAGCAGGATGAAGCTGACATCGGTCATGGGAAGGCTCCTGTGAGTGGGCGCTGACGAGACTTAGCGGGCGGGCGCGTCAGATTCTGTCAGCAGGGCGCGCGCGAGGGTCTTCGACCTCGGCGCCCTCGCCAATCCGCGCAAAGGACCGGAAATATGTCTCGCGCGCGCCCGCCGTCCGCTCGGCGCCCGGCGCCCGAGCGTGTACATAAGCCTTCCAAGCGAAGGACCTCAGGGATGACCGCGCTCGCCATCTCGTTCGACGACATCGAAGGCGCCGAGAGGCGCATCGCCGGCGTCGCGCGCCGCACGCCAATATTGACATCGACCGCCGCCGACGAGGCGAGCGGGGCGAAGCTCTTCTTCAAGTGCGAGAACTTCCAGCGCGCCGGAGCGTTCAAGTTCCGCGGCGCCTACAACGCGATTTCGCAATTCACGCCGGCGCAGCGCGAGCGCGGCGTCGTTGCGTTTTCATCGGGCAATCACGCCCAGGCGGTCGCCCTGTCGGCCCGCCTGCTCGGCGTGAAGGCGGTCATCGTGATGCCGACCGACGCTCCGGCGATCAAGTTGGCCGCGACGCGCGGCTACGGCGCGGAAGTGACGCTCTACGACCGTTACGCGGAGGATCGCGAGGCCATCGGCCGGCGCCTGGCGGAAGAGCGCGGCTTGACCCTCATCCCGCCCTACGACCACCCGCACGTGATGGCGGGGCAGGGAACCGCCGCCAAAGAGCTGATCGAAGGCGCCGGGCCGCTCGATCTCCTGATCGCGCCGCTCGGCGGCGGCGGCCTCTTGTCCGGCTGCGCGACCGCCGCCAAGGCGATGCTTCCCGAGTGTTCGGTGATCGGCGTCGAGCCGGCGGCCGGGAACGACGGGCAGCGCAGTTTCCGCAGCGGCCGGATCGTGCGCATCGACACCCCCGACACGATCGCCGACGGCGCCCAAACCCAGCATCTCGGGACGTTCACCTTTCCGGTGCTGCAACGCCGCGTCGACGATATTCTCACCGTCAGCGACGCCGAACTCATCAAGACGATGGCGTTCTTCGCCGGTCGCATGAAGATCTTGGTCGAACCGACGGGTTGCCTCGGCGCGGCGGCGGCGTTCGGCGGTCAACTCGATTTGCGCGGCAGACGGGTCGGGATCATCGTGTCGGGAGGCAACGTCGATCTGGCGCGTTTCGCCTCGCTGATCCAGGCGACCGCCTGAGGCCGGGCGCCTTAAGCCTCTATTCGCTCGCCGGCGTCAGATAATACGGCTCGACCGCGCCCGTCAGCCTGATCGTCAAGAGGTTGCCCTTGCGATCGCGGGTTTTGCCGACGGGAGCGCGGATCCAGTTCTCGCTGACGCAATATTCCTCGACGTCGTCGCGCTCGCGGCCCTTGAAGCGGACGCCGACGCCGCGGCTCATCGCCGCCTCGTCGTAAAAGGGGCTTTTCGGATCGACGCTGAGGCGGTCGGGCGGCTGGTCGGTCATTCGAGCGATATCTCGCGCGCCGGCGCCTGAACTCAGCCGGCGACGGCGATCGCCTTGACCCGCTTGGCGAGGCGCGAAATCTTCCGCGACGCGGTGTTCTTGTGCAGGATGCCCTTCTGGGCGGCGCGGGCCACCAGCGGCTCGGCGCCGCGCAGCGCCTCAGTGGCGGCGGCGACGTCCTTGGCCGCGATCGCCTCTTCGACCTTGCGCACCGACGTGCGCATCTGGCTGCGCCGCGATTTGTTGACCGCGGTGCGGCGGGCGATCTTGCGGACGGCCTTCTGCGCCGACTTGGTATTGGCCATGAACTCGTTTCCTTCGCTGCGAAGCGCGGCGCATCCCGCGCTCGCTCGCTCAAAATCGATCAGGCCGGGTCGCGGCCCAGCCTGTTGGGTCGGGCTTATAAGCGTTCGCGGCGCGCGCCGTCAACCGCCGATCGCGTTGCCGAATAGAGACAAGAGCCATTCGCGCAGCGGCGCGCCGGGCAGGGTCGCCAGTCGCAGCGCCATCGCGCCGCTGACGAGGACGATCAGCGGCCGGATCAGGCGCGCGCCGGCTCTCAGCGCCGACTGTGCGCCGAGCCGCGCGCCGATGAGCGCGCCCGCCCCCATCGCCAGTCCCGGCGCGAGCGCGATATGGCCGCCGAGCGCGTAGACGGCGAGCGAGCCGGCGTTGCTGCCGAAATTGGCGATGCGGGCGCTGGCCATTGCGCCGATCAGGCCGAAGCCGGCGAGCGCGAGGAAGCCGATCATGTAGAACGAGCCGGCGCCGGGGCCGAAGACGCCGTCGTAGAAGCCGATCGCCGGCGCGAGCGTCAGGGCGTAGAGGCGCGGGCTGAGGCGCGCCTTGCTGAGGCTCTCGCCCATCGGCGGCGCCAGGGCGAAGTAGACCGCCACCGCGACGAGCACGAAGGGCAGCCCGGCGCTGAGCGCCTGTCGCGGCGCATAGGGCAGCGCCAGCGCGCCGGCGACCGAGCCGACCAGCGCGGCGAGCGCCGGCTCGGCCATCGTCGCCAAATCGATCTTGCCCGCGCGCGCGAAGGCGAGCGTCGCCGAGCCCGAGCCGAAAGTGCTGGCGAGCTTGTTGGTCGCCACCACCGCGACCGGATCGAGGCCGGCGAGCGCCAGCGCCGGCACGGTCACGAGGCCGCCGCCGCCGGCGATCGCGTCGACGAAACCGGCGGCGAAGCCGACGAGCGCGAGCAGCGCAAGGAGGGATGGAGTCAAACCGATTCCGCTTGAAGCATTGGCAGGTTCGCGCCGGCCCTCATCCCGCCGGCCTGGCCGGCGTAGTCCGTCGGACGACCGGCGCGCCCAATGCGAGAGAGGTTGGGGCGAGGGAGAGCAATTCACACGAAACGTTTCACGCGCCGCGCGAAAGGCTGTTAGCCCGCGGGACGATCGACCGCAAGCGGCGCGGCGTCGGGCGCCGGCGACTTGGCGCGCTTTGCCTTCGCCCCGGTCTGCAGATCGCGCCAGGTGTCGCTTTGGGCGATCATCTGTCGGATCGCCTGCACGTTGGCGCGGGCCGCCTCGGCCGACATGTCCTTGCGGCTGACCGCCTCGGCCTCGGCGAATTTGCCCTCGAGCGCGAGGATCAGCGCGAGATTGTCGCGCATCCGCGCGTCGGCCGCCGGGCTGGCGTTCGCTTGGCGCAGGGCGTCCTCGGCGAGCGGCAATTGTTTGGTCAGCGCGTAGGAGAGGCCGAGATTGGTGAGCACCGAGGGCTCGCCCGGCGCGATCTTGAGCGCGCCGTGATAGAAGGCTTGCGCGGCCGCATGATCGCCCAGCCGATCGGCGACCGAGCCTTGCACCGACATGATCGTCCAGTCCGGCCGCTCGGGGGTGTAGGCGCGCGACAGCACGTCCTTGGCCTGCTCGAGCTGGCCGTCGTCGGCGAGCGCCTTGCCGTAGGCGCCGAGCACCTCGAAATCCTTCGGCGCCTTGACCGCCGCGGCCTGCATGACCGCCGCCGCTTCGCTGTAGCGCGTCAGCGCGCGCAACCCGCGGGCGTAATTGATCGATGCGACCTTCGCCCCGGGATTCTGGTCGTATCGTTTGCCCCATTCGTCGGCGTAGGCGCGCAGCGCCGCATCGCCGGTCGGCAAGGGTTGCTGGGCGCCGGCGATCGAACCGGTGACGTCGCCGAAGTCGCGGCATCCCTCGAGCGGCGCCGCGGCGGCGGCGAGGGCGATCACGGCGAGGGCGCCGAGCCAACGCGGAGCGGGGCGGAAATCGGGGACGAGCGGCATGACGGGGCCCATTCGCGCTGGCTTCTCCCGGAAAGCAATAAATCGTTAACGCTAATGGATCGTTAACGGGCGATTTTGGGACTCGGCGGCGGGGCGCCGGGCAGTTATGATCTAAGCTTCGAATCGCAACGGATGGGAGCTTCGAACCTTGCCCGCTTCCTTCGCCCCGTCGTCCGCCGCCGCCATTCCCGTCTGGTTCGTCAGCCCCGACAATTGGGATGGGGTGCGCGAAACCATCGGCGCCGGCGCGGCGCGCTTCGCCGAGGCGTGCGGCTTCGAGCCGAAGGCGGGGCGGCTGCAATGGCTGCCCGACGCCGAGGGCGGCCTCGCCGGCGTCCTCTACGGCCTCGCCGAGCGCGGCGCGAAGGGACGCGATCCGATGGCGCCGGGCGGGCTGGCGAGCGCGCTTCCCCCGGGGACCTACCGCTTCGCCAACGCGCCCCATGAGCCGGAACTCGCGGCGCTGGCTTTCCTGCTCGGGCTCTATCGCTTCGAGCGCTACCGCTCCGATCCCGCGCCGCGGCCGCGCCTCGTCGCGCCCGAGGGCGTCGACGCGGAACGGCTCGAGCGCATCGCCGAGGCGGTCGCCTTCGGCCGCGATCTCGTCAACACGCCCGCCAACGACCTCGGACCGGCGGCGCTGGAGCATGAGGCCACGCGCCTGGCGGAGGAATTCGGCGCGAGCCTCGAAGTGACCCGCGGCCACGTCGCTCATCAAACGCAACCTGCCGCTCATCCATGCGGTCGGCCGCGCCAGCGCCGAGGCGCCGCGCCTGGTCGACTTCGTCTGGGGGCGGGCCGACGCGCCGAAGGTGACCCTGGTCGGCAAGGGCGTCGTGTTCGACTCCGGCGGCCTCGACATCAAGCCGTCGAGCGGCATGCAGCTGATGAAGAAGGACATGGGCGGCGCCGCGGCGGCGCTATGCCTGGCGCGCCTGATCATGGAATCGGGCCTCGCCGTGCGGCTGCGCGTGCTGATCCCGATCGTCGAGAACGCGATTTCCGCCAATGCGATGCGGCCTGGCGACGTCCTGCGCAGCCGCAAGGGGTTGACGGTGGAGATCGGCAACACCGACGCCGAAGGGCGGCTCATTCTCGCCGACGCGCTGGCGCTCGCCGACGAAGAGGCGCCGGAACTGCTGTTCGATTTCGCCACGCTAACCGGCGCGGCGCGCGTCGCGCTCGGCCCCGACCTGCCGCCCTTCTATACCGACGACGAGGGGCTCGCGGCCGAGATCGCCGACAGCTCGGCGCGCGTCCACGATCCCTTGTGGCGCCTGCCGCTGTGGCGCCCCTACGACGCGCTGCTGGAGAGCAAGGTCGCCGACCTCGACAACGCGCCGAGCGGCGGCTTCGCCGGATCGGTGACGGCGGCGCTGTTTCTTGCGCGTTTCGTTTCGGCCGCCAAAGCCTGGGCGCATTTCGACATCTATGCGTGGAACCCCAAGCCGCGAGCGCACGCCCCCCAAGGCGGCGACGTGCAGGGCGCGCGCGCCGTGTTCGCCCTGTTGGAGGCGCGCTACCGGCGCTAGAGCCAGTCCTCGTTTGTCCCCCGGGAGGGGCGCTAACGCGGCGCGGGCGTTTGGCCGATGCGACGCATCAGCTCGGCCATCGGCTCGGAATCCGAGCCGACGGCGGCGTACCCGGCGCCGGCGTCGGTCCAGGCGGCGAGGCTGACGCCATCGGTTTCCCGCCAGGTCGACCCCGACGGCGCCGGGGCGTCGAGGGGTTCGATCAGCAGGCCGACGCGCTTTCCTCGCACGATCCGCGTAGACGAGAAACGCGGCGCTTGCGGTCGTTCCCGGCGCGATGCGGCCGCCGAGCAGCGTCAGCGCGGTCGACGAAAATCGCGGAACGTCGATTCCTCTGGCGAATTGCGGCGCGAGCCATTTGGCCAACGCCTGCGGATCGCGGGTGGCGAATTCAACCGGCACGTCGGCGGTCGCCGCGAAGGCGCGGTAGGCGGCGAGCCCAGCCTCCATCAATCGGCTCTGCGGCGGCGCCGGCCCGCTCGGCGCGCTGACGACGAGCAAGACCGCCGCCAGCCCCGCGATCGCGGCCATGCGTCGGCCGACGGACCGCGGCGCCGACCGGACGACGGACGGGATCCGCAAGCTTTTCGTCGGCGCCGCGCGCAGCGGATCGGCGCGCGCTTCGCCGGCGGCGCGGGCTAGGGCGACGCTTCGCCGCGCTTGGATCGCCGACGCCATCCAAACCGGCAAATTCTCGTTCGCCGTTCCCCCGAGGTCGGGCGCCGAGCGAACCGAGGCCGGGGCGCCGAAAGCGACGCGGATCGCGCTGTTTTGGGCTTCCCACTGGGCGACGCGTCGCCTCAGATCGGGATCTTCGCGCAGCCTTGCCTCGAAAGCCTGCCGATCGTCGGGCGCGAGGCAATTGTCGACATAGGCGAAAACCTCCGCCGCTTCGACCTGTCCCGTCACTTGACGATCCGCAGATGCGCGGCGGTCGACCAAGCCGTTCCGCTCGGCCCCGAGTCGTGCGCCGCGTCGACATGGGCGCGAAGGCGCGCGCGCGCTCGGCCGAGGCGATCAACGACGGCGGCCAAGGGAATGTCGAGCGCCGCGGCCGCTTCGCTGTGGGTGAACCCTGCGAGAACGACGAGCAGCAACGTCTCGCGCAATTCAAGCGGCAAATTGCGCACGCCGACTTTTACCGAGGCGGCGCCGCGCCCGCCCGACATCGGTCCCTCGCCCCAGCCGCCGTCGGCTTCGTCGGCCGCCAAGCGACGAAAGTGACGGCGATAGAGTCGGATGAACTGAGCGAAGGCGCGCACCCGCGCGCTGCGCGCGTCGCCAACGGGTTCGGCGATCAAACTCAGCGAGGCCTGGCGGAACAGCTTGTCGACCAACGAGGCGGCCGAAGCATCGTCGCAAACGAACCGTTCGTCGCGGACAAGCGCCAGCCCGAAGCGCCGCATCGCGCCCGCGTCGTCACACCACTCCCGGCTCGAAGACACGACGGCAAGATCCGTTAGCGCCAATTAACCTTAACAAAGTCTATTCCGAACCTTTGGCCGTTCCAAGGGGGTTTGTGAGCGCCTTCACATATTTCGTGACAGGCCAAAGCGACGCGGACCCTTCCCATGCGCCGCCGCCGACGCTATGGGATGGCGCTTTATCGCCTCTGATCGACGGGGGCGCGGCGGACGAACGAGGTCTCGATGGCGCAGGAAGGCTCGAGCGGATCTGGAGGAGGCGGCGTGATGCGCGGGCTGCGCGGCGTCGTTTTCGGCGTCGCCAACAATCGTTCGATCGCCTGGGGAATCGCCAAGGCCGCGCGCGCCGCCGGCGCGGAAATCGCGATGACCTATCAAGGCGAGGCGCTGGAAAAGCGCGTCCGACCCCTGGCGCAGGAATTGGGCGCACATGTTCTCGGCCACTGCGACGTGACCGACGGAACGACCATCGACGCCGTGTTCGCCGAGGCGGAGCGCTTGTGGGGCGGGCTGGACTTCGTGGTCCATTGTATCGCCTTCGCCGACAAGGACGAATTGACCGGCCGCTATATCGACACCAGCGAAGGCAATTTTACGAGGTCGCTCGCCATCTCCTGCTATTCTTTCACGGCAATCGCGCAACGCGCGGAAAAACTGATGAGGGACGGCGGGTCGCTGCTGACCTTGACTTATTACGGCGCAGAAAAGTGGATGCCGCACTACAATGA
>CAVWKL010000287.1:0-7280 GCA_963755075.1 uncultured Alphaproteobacteria bacterium | reverse complement strand
CCTGGCGACCAGTCCGCTCGGCGGATTGCGCGCGAGCCTACGCATTCCCACCTGAGGGCTGAGGTCCGAAAGATCGGTTTCGACGATTTCGGCGCCGCCGCATCCCGTCAGGTTGGGCGGCTCACACCGATGCGGCGATCCAGCGCGCCAGTTCGCTCTTCGGGCTCGCGCCCGTCTTGGTCGCCACATGCTTGCCGTCCTTGAAGACCATCAAGGTCGGGATCGAGCGAATGCCCAACTGAGCGGCGACCTTCGGGTTCTCGTCGACGTTGAATTTGGCGATCTTCACCTTGCCCTTCATCTCGTCGGCGATCTCTTCAAGGGCGGGGGCGATCATCCGGCACGGGCCGCACCATTCCGCCCAAAAATCGACCACGACCGGCTCGCTCGACTTCATGACGTCGGCGTCGAAATTCGCGTCAGTGACCTTGGCGGTGGTGGACATGGCTTCCTCGAACGATGAATTGCGGCGAAACGCCCGGAAAGGCTTAGTTAGGAACGACGGGCGGGCGCGTCAAGCCGGCGAGGCGCGCCAGGCGCGACACGCGCCGCCGCCGGCGCACGAGCGCTTAGAAGAGCCGCCCGCCGTCCGGCGTGCGCAGATCGGGGCCGATGAGCACGACCTCGCCGTCCGCATCGGGGAAGCCGAGGGTCAAGACCTCCGACAGGAAGGGGCCGATCTGGCGCGGCGGAAAATTGACCACCGCGGCGACCTGACGGCCGACGAGATCGTCGGGTCGGTAATGGCGGGTGATCTGCGCCGAAGACGTCTTTACGCCGATCGCCGGGCCGAAGTCGATCCGCAGCCGGTAGGCGGGCTTGCGCGCCTCGGGGAACGGTTCCGCCGAGACGATCGTGCCGACGCGAATCTCGACGGCGAGAAACGCGTCGAAGGAAATCGTCGGCGGCCGATTCGCAGCGGTCATGGGGCGCTCTTTAGCGTGGCGGAGCCTCCGTTGTCGCGGCCGACCGAGCCTGCGTCAAGCAAGGCGCCTGCGCTTGACACCGGCGCGGCGGAAACCTAGCCCCTTCGCGCATGAAGACGCTTCCCCGCGCCCCGCGCGTTCCGCTCATCGATGGCCTCGGCGCCATCGCCGATCGCTACGACGCCATCCTCTGCGACATTTGGGGCGTGCTGCACAACGGCCGGCAGGCCTTTGTTCCGGCTTCCGACGCGCTCATCGCGTTCCGCCGGCGCGGCGGCGCGGTCGTGCTGATCAGCAACGCGCCGCGGCCGAACCCGCCGATCCGCGAGCAGGTCATCCGCCTTGGCGTCTCTCCCGACGCCTTCGACGCGGTCGTCACCTCCGGCGACGTCGCCATCGGGCTCGTCGCCGAGCGCATCGCGACGCCCTTCCATCACCTCGGGCCGCAACGCGATCTCGCCTTGATCGAGGCGGCGGCGGCCCAAGCCGGCGCGCGGCCCGCCCTCGTCGGCGTCGATCAGGCGGGATACGTTCTCTGCACCGGCCTGTTCGACGATACGGTCGAGACGCCCGACGACTATGCCGAGCGGCTAAGCGCCATGGCGGCGCGCGGGCTGACGCTGATCTGCGCCAACCCCGATCTCGTCGTTCATCGCGGCGCGGATCTGATCTATTGCGCCGGCTCGCTGGCCCAAGCCTACGAGGCGCTCGGCGGCAAGGCGATCTATGCGGGCAAGCCGCACGCGCCGATCTATCGCGCCGCGCTGGCCGCGGCGGGCGCGGCGCGAAAAGCGCCGCTCGCGCGTTCGCGGGTGCTGGCGATCGGCGACGCGATGCGCACCGATATCGCCGGCGCCGCCGGCCAGGGGCTCGACGCGCTGTTCGTCGCCGCCGGCATTCATCGCGAGGCGCTGAATGGCCCGGACGGTTCGGGCGACGGCGAGGAGCTCGAGACCCTGTTTGCGCGCGAGAACCTCCGCCCGGTCGCCGCCATGCGGGCGCTGGCGCCGTAACCAGGGGCGGAGCGGGCGCCGCGCCTCGGGCGGTCTCGGCGCCCAGGTCTCGGCGCCCAAGTCTTTGGCGCCCAGGTCTTTGGCGCCAATGTCTGATAGTCGCCGGACGGCGAAACGGGCATAATCCCGGCGACGGCCCGGCGCGGCCGTCGCGACGGGAACGCCAAGCCGATGGCCGCACTCGCTTTTCAAACCCTCTATTTCGAAGACCTCGCGGTCGGGATGCGCGAAACGCTGCTCAAGACGGTGGAGAACGAGGACGTAATCGGCTTTGCCGAACTCACCGGCGACCACAATCCCATCCACCTCAGCGACCATTTTGCCCGCAAGACTCGATTCGGCGAAAGGATCGTGCACGGGCTCTACACGGCAAGCCTCGTTTCGGCGGTGATCGGCATGCGCCTGCCCGGGCCCGGCGCCGTCTACATCTCGCAGACCCTCAATTTTCGCGGCCCGGTGAAGATCGGCGACGTCGTCGAGGTCGGCGTCGAAGTGGTCGAGTTGACCGAGAAGGGACGTCGGGTGCGGCTGCTTTGCCAATGCAAGGTGGACGGCAAGGTCGTGCTCGACGGCGAAGGCCTGTTGAGCGTGCCGCCTTCGCCCGGGGGAGGCTCGGCTCCGGCTTGACCCGGTCGCGGCGTCGAGGCAGTTTCCGCCCGCTTTGACGCTGAGCGTCGCCTCCCCGCGGAGGCCGACCCCGGCTTCGCCGATAACCCGCCCAGCGCCTTTCGCCACGGATCTCGTTTTGAAACAGGCCCCTCCGAATCCCGCTTTCGCGCTGGCGATCGATCCGACGCGTCCGCCGCCGGGGCTGGAACGAGCAGTCTACGCCATCGGCAATTTCGACGGCGTCCATCGCGGCCACGTCGCGGTGATCGAGCGCACCCGGGCGCTGGCGGGGGAACGCGGCGCCTCGAGCGCGGTGCTGACGTTCGAGCCGCATCCGGCCGATTACTTCGCCGGTCGCCCCGTGGTCTTTCGATTGACGCCCTTCGCGATCAAGGCGCGCGCGCTGCAGGCCCAAGGGGTCGGCGGCGCGGTGTTCTTGACCTTTGACGCGGCTCTCGCCGGGTTGACGGCCGAGGAATTCGTCGAAGAGGTTCTGGTCGAGCGCCTCAACGTCGGCGCGGTCGTCGTCGGCGCGGACTTTCATTTCGGCAAGGCCCGTTCGGGTTCGCCGGACTTCCTCGCCCGCGCCGGCGCGCGCTTCGGGTTTCATGTCGACATCATCCCCAAGGTCGAGGCGCACGAGGCCGGCGGGGCTGAGGCCGTTTCCTCCTCGGCGATCCGCCGCGCGCTCGAACAAGGCGACGTCGAGGCCGCGGCGCGCGCGCTCGGGCGCGACTATGGGGTCGCGGGCGTGGTGGCCAAGGGTCAAAAGCTCGGGCGCACGCTCGGCGTGCCCACCGCCAACATGAGGCTCGAGGCGACCAATCGGCTCGCCTTCGGCGTCTACGCCGTGCGCGCCCATGTCGCAGGGAGGACCTACGGCGGCGTCGCCAGCTTCGGCGTGCGCCCGACGGTCGACAACGGCGTGCCGCTTCTGGAAACCCATCTCTTCGATTTCGCCGGCGATCTCTACGGCCAGGAGATGGAGGTCGCCTTCGTCGCGCGCATCCGCGAAGAGCGAAAATTCGCTTCGCTCGAGGCGCTCAAGGCGGAAATGGGGCGCGACATGGCGCGCGCGCGCGCCGCTCTCGCCGCCCGGCCATTTGGCGATTCGCCCCAAATCCTCTAATCGGAACGCCGCCGGGCGCTTCAAACTCCCGGCGATCCTCATTTCCGGTTCGATTGCCATGAACGACGCGCCCGCCCAGGCCCCCGACTATTCGCTGACCCTCTATCTGCCGAAGACCGATTTTCCCATGCGCGCCGGGCTGCCGCAGAAGGAGCCGGAGATTCTCGCGCGCTGGGCGCGCGAGGGGCTTTACCGGGCGCTGCGCGAAGTCTCCAAAGGGCGGCCGAAATTCGTGCTGCACGACGGCCCGCCCTACGCCAACGGCAATATCCACATGGGCACGGCGCTCAACAAGGTGCTGAAGGATCTGGTCGTGCGCTCGCAGCAGATGGCGAGCAAGGACTCCAACTACGTGCCGGGCTGGGACTGCCATGGCCTGCCGATCGAATGGAAGGTCGAGGAGGAGAACTATCGCCGCAAGGGCAAGGCCAAGCCCGATTTCTCCGACGCCCGCGCAATGGTGGCGTTCCGCCAGGAATGCCGCGCTTACGCCGAACATTGGCTCTCGGTGCAGCGCGGCGAGTTCAAGCGCCTGGGCGTCATCGGCGACTGGGATCATCCCTATACGACGATGAGCTTTGCCGCCGAGGCGCAGATTGCGCGCGAGATCATGAAATTCGCCGCCAATGGCCTCCTCTATCGCGGCTCCAAGCCGGTGATGTGGAGCGTGGTCGAAAAGACCGCGCTCGCCGAGGCGGAGGTCGAGTACGAGGACCACGTCAGCGACACGGTGTATGTGGCGTTTCCGTGCCGAATGCGCGCGCAAGAAGTCGGCCAGGCCTCGGCATTTGCGTGGAACGATCTTGGAACGCTTGACGAGCACGGGTTCCCAGCCTCGGTCGTTATTTGGACGACGACGCCTTGGACGATACCGGGGAACCGCGCCATCGCGTTCTCGCCGCGCGTCGCCTACGGCCTTTATCGAGTGACCGCTGCGCCGGAAGGCAATTGGGCCCGCCTGGGCGCTCGCTTTGTTCTGGCGGATTCGCTGGCGGTGGAAGTTTTCAAAGCTGCGAAAGTCGAGTCCTTCGAGCGTTTGAGCAACGTTGACCCCGAGGCGCTAGCGCTTGGCGAGTGCTCGCATCCCCTGCACCATCTCGACGGCGGGTATAGGTTCCCCGTCCCCCTGCTCGCCGCCGAACACGTCACCGAAGACACCGGCACCGGCTTCGTCCACACCGCGCCGAGTCACGGGCGCGAGGACTTCGATTTGTGGATGGCGAGCGGGCGCTTGCTCGCCGAACGCGGCATCGACCCGCGCATCCCCTACACCGTCGACGAGAACGGCGCCTTCACATCAGAGGCGCCGGGATTCGAGGGCAAGCGCGTCCTCACCGACAAGGGCGAACCGGGCGACGCCAACAAGGCGGTCATCGAGGCGCTGATCGGCGTCGGGGCATTGATCGCGCGCGGCAAGCTCAAGCACCAATATCCCCATTCCTGGCGGTCGAAGAAGCCGGTGATCTTCCGCAACACGCCGCAATGGTTCATCGCGATGGACAAGCCCGTCGCCGCCGGCGCCACGTTGCGCGAAACGGCGCTGAAGGCGATCGGCGAGACGCGCTGGGTCCCCGCGGCCGGCGAGAACCGCATCCGCGGCATGGTCGGCGCCAAGCCCGACTGGGTGATGAGCCGCCAGCGCGCCTGGGGCGTGCCGATCGCGGTGTTCGTCGCCAAGGGCGGCCACGAAATCCTGATCGACGATCGGGTCAACGCGCGCATCGCCGACGCCTTCGAAAAGGACGGCGCGGACGCCTGGTACGAGGCGGGGGCGGCGGCGCGCTTCCTCGCCCCCGAATATGATCCGGCCGATTACGAGAAGGTCGACGACATCCTCGACGTCTGGTTCGATTCCGGCTCGACCCATTCCTATGTGCTCGAGGACCCGGTTCATTTCCCAGGCCTCGCCGGGATCAAGCGCCGGCGCGACGGGGGCGACGACGAAGTGATGTATCTCGAAGGCTCCGACCAGCATCGCGGCTGGTTCCAATCCTCGCTCCTGGAAAGCTGCGGCACGCGCGGCCGCGCGCCCTTCGACGTCGTGCTGACGCACGGCTTCACGCTCGACGAGAAGGGCCGCAAGATGTCGAAGTCGCTCGGCAATCAGACCTTCCCGCAGGACATCATCAAGGCCTCGGGCGCCGACATCCTGAGGCTCTGGGCGGCGAGCGTCGACTATTCCGACGATCAGCGCATCGGCCCGGAGATCCTCAAGACCGTCGGCGACAACTACCGCAAATTGCGCAACACGATGCGTTGGATGCTCGGCACGCTCGCCCATTACGCGCCGGGCGATGCGGTGGGCTTTGCGGCGATGGGCGAATTGGAGCGGCTGATGCTCCATCGCCTGGCCGAACTCGACGCCAAAGCGCGCGAGGCCTACGCCAATTTCGACTTCGCCCGGGTCGTCGCGGCGCTGTCGGCGTTCATGAACGCCGATCTCTCCGCGTTCTATTTCGACATCCGCAAGGACGCGCTCTATTGCGAGGCGCCCTCGAGCGCCAAACGGCGCGGCGCCTTGGAGGCGATCGATCATATCTTTCGCGCCGTGACGCTGTGGCTCGCGCCGATCCTCGTCTTCACCGCCGAAGAGGCCTGGGGGCAGCGCGACCCGCAAGCGCGATCGGTGCATCTCGAGCCGTTTCCTGTCATTCCCGCGCAATGGCGTGACGATGGCCTGGCGGCGAAATGGGAGACGATCCGCCGCATCCGCTCGGTCGTCACCGGCGCGATCGAAATTGCGCGCGCCGACAAGCAGATCGGCTCCTCGTTGGAAGCGAGCCCGCGCGTCTACGTCAGCGAGGCGGCGTTGCTCGCGGCGCTCGACGGCGTCGATTTCGCCGAGGTCTGCATCACCTCGGACATCGCCATCGAGCGCGACGCCCGCCCGCCCGAAGCGGCGTTTCGCCTGCCCGAAACGCCCGGGGTCGCGGTTGTCGTGGAGCGCGCCAAGGGCGTCAAATGCGCGCGCTCGTGGCGCTATTTCGATCCGGCGACGGCCGATCCCGAGTTTCCCGACGTCACCCCGCGCGACGCCGCGGCGTTGCGCGAGCTGAACGGGGCGCGGCGGACCTGATGCGCGCGCGCGCGCTCGGCGGCTTGACGACGATCGGCGTTCTGGCGCTCGACCAGGCGTCGAAATTCGCGGTCGTGCGCTATTTCGACGCCGACGGCGGCGCGCCCTTCGCCCTGGCGCCGTTCCTCGACTTCACGCTGCGCCGGAACCGCGGCATTTCTTTCAGTCTGTTCGCGGCGAGGTCGGCCGACGGCCGTTGGCTGCTGCTGGCGCTGACCCTGATCGTGACGGCTGCGCTCGGCGCGTGGCTGTGGCGCGCGCGCGCCCCGCTCATCGGCGTCGGCCTCGGCGCGATCATCGGCGGCGCGCTCGGCAACGGCTATGACCGTTTGGCCTACGGCGCGGTCGCCGACTTTCTCGACCTGCACGCGTTCGGGTGGCACTTCTTCGTCTTCAACCTCGCCGACGCGGCGATCAACCTCGGGGTCGCCTTGCTGATTTTCGACGGCCTCTTCGCCCCCTCTCGGGCCGGCGCCCGGCGCGCAGCCGCAGGGCAGCAAGACCAACCGAACCAAGCACGACACACA
>CAVWKL010000286.1:0-10111 GCA_963755075.1 uncultured Alphaproteobacteria bacterium | reverse complement strand
CTGAACGGAGCCCCAGCGATCGGAGCAAGCTGCGCGACGAGTTTTCCACGCTTGGTGATGAACACACTCCGGCCAGTAGCCTCCACTTCATCCATCAGCCCAAGGCACTTGGCCTTGAATTCACCTGCCGCCATTGTCCGCATGGTAGGCCTCTCTGCGAATTCAGATTACACCTGACCATGGTCACCTGACTATGGTCAGATGGCTGGGAGCTGCGAAAGTTCTAGCCCGGGAGCTTCCCATGCACCCGCATCACCGGCACAGGCTTTTCAGCTTCTCGAAGGGCTTGGGCTGGAAGGGCGGGTAGGGCAATTTGCCGGCATCCATGAACTGGTCGGGGAGGGTGCCGCCGTATTTGAGAGCGGCGTCGGGGTCCATGGCGTAGGCCCGGTCTCGTTCGACTTTGGGCAAGGGGGCAAAGCGGAAGCCCTGTTTACGCAGCAGATCGAGCAGGTTGGGCAGCATGAGCGTGGTGAAGGCCGTCGCGTGCAGCAGCAGGACGTTGGGAATCTCGCGGCCCAAGGCGATCAGTTCCTCCTCGCGGCCCAGGCGGATGTATTCCGCCGCATTCTCCAGGTAGCTTTGGCGGAGCCAGGCGATGGCGGCCTCGTCCGGCTTGGCCGAGCAGCGGCCATAGGCGTCGTTCCAGGCGTAATCCTCGAAATCGAGCGTGACCTGGGCGACGCGGTAGCCGTGATCCTGAAGATAAGCCCGCACGGCATGGCGCTTTTCGAGGGTGTCGCCCTCCCACAGAATATGGGTAGCGGAACCAGTGCCAGTCGCGAGCGCCGGCGTACTGGGCCAGCGCGGGTTCGTTTTGGGCGACCGCCATGGCGTGTGCGCTTGCCTCGACCGGCCCGGACAGATCGAAGCTCAGCCTCGCCGTCTCGCCGTCGTCGGCCAGGCGCGCTGCGACCGCTATCGGCAGCGGCGCGGCGTCCTCGGCGGCAGCGGCGCCCGAAAGCAGCGCCGGCGCAAGAAACGCCAAGGCGAAGCGCAGCCTCGTCACGACGGTCGCATGCGCATGAGAATCCATTCGAATCAACCCTGGCCGCGCCCCGCGACCGTCCGCACGCCCCCTCTTAACGCATAGGGCCGTTGCGGTTAACGGTTGATGACGCAGAGGCGACGAAAGGCTCGCCGCCGTGTCCGGCGGGCAACACGCAAACTGGCCGCATTGCGTCGGCCGCGCTTCGTTTCCCCATGGTCGCGCTGTCCGATCGCATTGACGCGACCGGGCTCCGCGCGCGCCCGGCGTGGCGACTGCGCTCGCCATGATCCGACATAACCACTTGGAATTATTATCGTATATGCGAATTCAAAATTGGCGCTGGGTTTGCGGAGATGCAATCGGCGTTTCACCAGATCAACCGAACGTTACGGGAAATCGCTTGCCAACCCCGACGGCGGCGCCTATGTAGGAACATCGCACTCGGGTCTTTTCCGCATTATCGACCCCTCGGCAACTGCCTGAACCGGCGGTTCGACGCTGGGGAGCGAAAGCGGAAGGGGGCCGTCGCGCGAGCGCATGACCGCTCCTTCCGTCGCCTTCCTTGTGCGAACAAAATGCATTGCGCAAGGCGTTTGCGGCCGAAAACCGGGAATGCGCGTCGCCGGGCGAGAGTCCTGCGAGCGCGGCCGGTGCGAGACGATGGCGCTAGTTGAGGGCGCCCCTCGAATGGCGACGAGGCACAGCTCCGCCGAGTTTCAGGGTCGCGATGTCGGGGTCGCCAGACAAAATCCGTTATGCCGCGTTTCGCATCGCGCGGGCGGATTTTCATGTCGGGCGTTCCGGCGCGAATCGCGACCGACGCGGGGCCGCGGCCTCGCCTGAATGGTTTTCGGTCCTCCTATCCCCCAACATTGGCGCGCCGCGCTTGGCCTCCGACCGCCCGGCGAGGGCGTTGCAGGCCGCTCGGGCGCGCCCCGAGAGAGTTCAACATGTCCAACAAGATGATAATCGACGCGTCCCACCCGGAAGAAACCCGGGTGGTCGTATTAAGGGGTAACCGAGTCGAGGAATTCGACTTCGAATCTGCAAGCAAGAAGCCGCTGCGCGGCAATATCTATCTGGCTAAGGTGACGCGCGTCGAACCTTCGTTGCAGGCGGCTTTCGTCGATTACGGCGGCAACCGTCACGGTTTCCTGGCCTTTTCCGAGATCCACCCAGACTATTACCAGATCCCAGTCGCCGACCGGCAGGCGCTGCTCGAAGAGGAAGCGCGCTCCCAGCGTGAAGACGACGACGAGCCCGTCGGCGAGCGGCGCAGCCGCCGCCACCGGCGTCCGCGCGCACCGGAGTCGGAGATGCGCGCCCGCGAGGGCGCCCGCATCGCCGACGCCGCGCCGCTCGACGGCGAAGGCGGCGAGGGCCAGCTCGAATCGCATGACGAGCCCGCGCTAGATTCAGCGCCGTCCGAGCCCAGCGAAATTGCCCCTGAGGCGGAGACGCCGCCGCCCGTCGAGGCGAACGCCGAAGTCAGTGCGCCGGACCGTGCTGGCGAGGCCGAGCCCGCAGAGCCGACCTCTGTGGTTGAAGGCGAAGCGCCCGAGCTCACGCCGGACGAAGCGGCGAGCGACGAGCCGGCGGACCAAGCCGAAGCGGATCGCGATTCGGCCGACCAGGATCGCCCCGACGACGAGGACGAGCCCGAGGTGACGACGCTTGGCGGCGGTTCGGACGAGCAAGAGACGCGCGCGCCGCGGCCGCGCGGCGGCGACGACGACGGCGAGCCGGTGGAGAATATCGGCGGCGACGCGATGGACGAGACGCCGCGGCGCGCCCCGCGCCTGCGCCGCCAATACAAGATCCAGGAGGTCATCAAGCGCCGCCAGGTGCTGCTGGTGCAAGTGGTGAAGGAGGAGCGCGGCAACAAGGGCGCGGCGCTGACGACCTATCTTTCGCTCGCCGGGCGATATTCCGTGCTGATGCCCAACACCGCGCGCGGCGGCGGCATTTCGCGCAAGATCACCAACAGCCAGGACCGCAGCCGGTTGAAATCGATCGCCGAAGAGCTCGAGGTTCCCGAGGGCATGGGCGTCATCCTGCGCACCGCCGGCGCATCGCGCACCAAGGCCGAGGTCAAGCGCGATTTTGAATATCTGTTGCGCATGTGGGAGACCGTGCGCGAGACGACGCTCGCCTCCAGCGCGCCGATGCTGGTCTATGAGGAAGGCTCGCTGATCAAGCGCGCGATCCGTGATCTCTACAGCAAGGAGGTCGACGAGGTCGTCGTCGCCGGCGAGGCGGGCTATCGCGAGGCCAAGGACTTCATGCGGCTCTTGATGCCCAGCCACGCCAAGTGCGTGCTGCCCTACCGCGACACCCAGCCGGTGTTCGCCAAGTCGGGTGTCGAAGCGCAACTCGACGCGATGTTTTCCAACCAAGTCACGCTGAAGTCGGGCGGCTACATCGTCATCAACCAGACCGAAGCGCTGGTCGCCATCGACGTCAACTCTGGGCGCTCGACGCGCGAGCATAATATCGAAGATACGGCGCTACGCACCAATCTCGAGGCGGCCGACGAAATCGCGCGCCAGCTTCGCCTTCGCGACCTCGCTGGCCTCATCGTCGTCGACTTCATCGACATGGAAGAGGGGCGCAACAATCGCTCGGTCGAGACGGCGCATGAAGGACGCGCTGAAGAATGACCGCGCGCGCATCCAGGTCGGCCGCATCTCGCATTTCGGCCTTCTGGAAATGTCGCGCCAGCGCATTCGTACCGGCGTGCTCGAAGGTTCGACGGTGGTGTGCCCGCATTGCCTGGGCGCCGGCGTGGTTCGCTCGACCGCCTCGGTCGCGCTGCATGTCCTGCGCGTGCTCGAGGACGCCCTGATCAAGAGCGCGGCCCACGACATGACAGTGCGCGCACGCACGCCCGTGGCGCTCTATATCCTCAACCAGAAGCGCGCGCATTTGCGCGATCTCGAACGCCGCTTCGGCGTCGTCATCACGGTCGAAGCCGACGATACGCTGACAGGCTCGAACTATCACGCGATCGAACGTGGCGAGCCCGCCTCGGGCGTCCGCGCCGAAGAAGTCGGGCTCGAGCCGGAGATCCGCCCCGCGGGCTACGGCGCCGCGCTGGACGACATTGAAGACGTCGCCATCGAGGAAGAGGACGAGGCCGAAGCGGCCGAAGCCGGCGAAACCGGCGAAGCCGAAGCCGCCGAGGACGAAATGGAGAGCGCCGAACCCGGGCGCGGGGAAGGCGAGGCCGCCGCGGGCGACGGCGAACCGGGCCGGCGGCGGCGGCGCCGGCGGCGCCGGCGCGGCGGAGAGCGGGCCCCCGGCGAAAGTTTCGCCGCCGAGGCGCCGCAGCCGACCGACGCGGGTCTTGCCGCGGTGGCCGAGATCGGCGGCGATTTCGCCGCCGCGGCGCCGCCGCGATCCGAGGGCGAGGCCGGCGACGAAGAGGAGGCGCGTGCGCTTGCTCCCCCAGGTGCTCGCCGGCGGCGCTCACGCCGCGCGCGTCGCGGCGAGCGCGACCGCTTCGCGCCCCTGGGCCCGGAAGCGGGCGTCGTCGAGGCGGAGGATACGGCGGAGCCGGGCCTCTTCCCAGAGGAACTGGCGCCGCTTTCCGCCGCCGAGCCGGAAGCGTCGCGTTTGGCCGCGCCGGACCCCGAACCCATCGGCGCGCAAGCCCAGGAAGCGCCCGCGCCAGCCACGTCGGATTCCGCACCCGTCGAGCCGACGCCGATGACGGCAAGCGAATCGGGGACGCCCGTCGCCAACGAGCCAGAAGCGCCGAGCGCGGTCGCGCCGGCGCCTGAGCCCGTCGGCGCGCAAGCCCAGGAAGCGCCGGCGCCCGCCGAACCGGAATCGGCGCCCGTCGAGCCGCCCCCGACCGGCGGCGACGCTCAGCGCCCGCGCCGCTCCGGGTGGTGGCAGCGCGCGCGCGCCACCCTGGGAGGCGAATAATCGAGCGAACGCGCCTTGGCGCAGGGGGCCGCGATGGCGTGAGCGATCGCCGCCTCGTCCGCCCGGCCCCCGGCGACGAACCGCCGATCGGCTCCCGCTTTGGGCGCTCAAGAAACGCTCCCTGTGTGTTCCCTCAGCGAGGCGTCACTCCGTGAACACGTCGAAGACCGCAAGAAGAGTCGCTTTGATCACCGGCATAACCGGGCAAGACGGCGCTTACCTCGCGGAATTGTTGCTTTCGAAGGGCTATGTCGTCCACGGCGTGAAGCGGCGCTCCTCCTCCTTCAACACAGGGCGGATCGAACATCTATACGAGGACCCGCACGAACCGAATCCGCAATTGTTCCTTCACTTCGGCGACATGACGGATGCAACCAATCTCATTCGCATCGTTCAGGAGACCCAGCCCGACGAAATCTACAACCTGGCCGCGCAGTCGCACGTGCAGGTCAGTTTCGAGACGGCTGAGTACACCGCCAACGCCGACGGGCTGGGGACGCTGCGCCTCCTCGAGGCGGTCCGTCTGCTTGGCCTGACGCAGAAGACGCGCTTTTATCAGGCTTCGACGTCGGAACTCTATGGCAAGGTCCAGACCACGCCGCAAAACGAGACGACGCCGTTCTATCCCCGATCGCCTTACGCGGCGGCCAAGATTTACGCCTACTGGATTGTCGTCAATTACCGCGAGGCTTACGGCGCGCATGCGTCCAACGGCATTCTCTTCAACCATGAAAGCCCTTTGCGCGGCGAGACGTTCGTGACGCGGAAGATCACCCGGGGCGTGGCGGCGATCCATCTCGGCGTCCAGGAGAAACTCTACCTCGGCAACCTCGACGCCGAGCGCGACTGGGGTCACGCCAAGGACTATGTCCGCGGCATGTGGCTAATGCTGCAACAGGAGGCGCCCGACGACTACGTTCTGGCGACGGGGAGGACCGCCTCGGTGCGCAGCTTCGTCGAAAAGGCGTTCGGCGAAGTCGGCGTCGCAATCGCTTGGCGCGGCAAGGGCGTCGAGGAAAAGGGCGTCGACCGGGCCACGGGACGGACGTTGGTCGAAGTCGATCGGCGCTATTTTCGACCCACGGAAGTGGATCGCTTGATCGGCGATCCGCGAAAAGCCTGGGAGAAGCTCGGTTGGCGGCACGAAACGAGCCTTGACGAGCTCGTCGCCGAGATGGTGCGCGAGGATTTACGCGATCGCGCGCCAGACGCCCGGGTCTTGCGGCGCGCAAAGGGGCGGACAGGACTGAGGCGACGTTTTCGTCGTCCGTGAAGAACGCCGATTACGCGAGAACGCTCTGATCGAGGGGCGGTTGGGCGGGGGCGACGAGGGCGGCGAGCCAGGCGCGCAAAAAGATCGCCAGCCAGGCCAGCAATCGGCGGAAGTTGTAGCCGGCGGCGGCCAGGACCGCGTTGGCGGCGTCGCCGGCGGCGTGGGCGAGGTGGTTCCTGCCCATTCGGTGCTCGGACTTGAGATGGCCGATGCACGGCTCGACGGCGGCGCGGCGGTGCAGCTCGCGTTTGATCGCCGCGGTGACGCGCCGTTTCTGGCCGGCGATGTAGACCTTGAACCGGTGCTCGGGCGGAGCGTTGTGGCCGCGGTAGCCGCGATCGGCGACGATGCGCTCGAGGTTGGCGCCGATCTGGGCCTGCATGTCCGGCACAACGACGCCGAGCGTGTGGCCGTCATAGGGGTTGCCCGGCAGCGCCTTCACATGGGCGATGAACTGGCCGCCGCGGGAATGATGAAGCGTCGTGGCGACGGAGACCTTGACGCCGAACTCATAGGGTCGATGCGCCTTACCCTTGCCGATGCATTCGACCTCGGGCGCGTGCAGCGAATAGACCTTCCGCCCGCGCTGGTTCTGGCGCTGATCGCGCACCCGCCAGGCGAGCGAGAGCGGCTCGGCAAAAGCGCGCCTCAGCGCTACGTCGCCCTTGATCTTGCGCACGATGTCGCGCGTCACCCGGCCGAGATAGGTGCGTAACGTCCTCAGCGCCCGGTTGGCCCGCTTGAACTGCTTGGCGTGGGCGTAGCGCTGATGGGCGATCAGCGCATATTTGCCGACCCGTTCGTAGGATTGGCGCAGGACGACGCCGTGTTTCTTGGCCAGCCGAACCAGCCGTTCGCGCGCCCGATGCATCAGCTTGGCGTCGGTGGGAAACGCCACCGCCTTGGGCTGCACCGTGGTGTCGACAATGACCTTGGAAAAGTCCGCCGGCTTGGCCGCGCCGGTGCGCGTAGCCACGTTCAGGCTCTCCTGGATCAGCGCGACGAGCTTCTCCTCGCCCATCCGCTGGCGCCAGCGCGTCAACGAGGAGCGGTCGAAGGGCGGCTTGTGCTGGAAGAACTCCTCGCCGCAGAACAACTGGAAATAGGGGTTCTCGACCCAGCGCTCGCTTAAACCCTCGTCCGAGAGATCGTGCATGTGCTTGAGGATGGCGAGCCCCGCCATGAGCCGCGTCGGCAACGGGGGATGGCCGGGCTTATCCGAATAGACCGTCCCGAACCGCCTCTCCAGAAACCCCCAATCGACCGACCGGGCGAGCTTGGCCAGCGGGTGGCCCATGTCGACGATCTGGTCCAGGCGCGCGCAGAAGAGATCCTCCTGTCCGCTGTCCCGTCGCTCCTTCGGCCGCATCGCGAATCTCCCAATCGCACCCCTCGCGATGAGAGAATCACGACTCCACGGCCGTTTCAATTTGCAAGTTTATGCGGGACCACGCGGTCGAAACCGGCAAAATCGAATACTTCAAACCCACCGCAAAGCCCCACAATCCGGGGATCTCAGAGTTCTTCACGGGCGACGTTTTCCGCTCGCGGGCAGGCGCGTCCGAAGTCTCGTCGGCGGCGGTTTGGGCCCGCGTCAGCCGGTCTGGCGTTCCTGCCTGACTTCGCGAAAAAGATCATCGAAGACGCGCGACACGTAATCGAAAAGATGCTGATCCTCGGACGTCATCTCGCGAATCTTGGCGAGCGCCGCGGGCGAGGGCGGCGCTTTGCCCTGCCGCGCCCGACCGACGTTCGATTTCGGCGCGACGGTCGAGTGCAGCTTCAGCACCGGCTGCAACAGTTCCAGACAGTCGTCGAGGCGGTGAGAGGGCGTGGCCAGGAAGACGCGGTCGTCGACCGCGCGGCGCGCCGCGGCGAAGCTGTTCGCGCCGCCGATGAAGCGGCATTGCAGGTTCGTGTCGTTCCATTGCCTTCGCGCGTAGACGTAATCGACAAAGCGATCGACGTCGTATGTCCAATAGGGATGCCGATCGCGGTTGCCCTCGGGCCACCGCGCCCGCAAATCGTGGGCGTAATAATAGTGCGACAGAAACCGCTCGACCGGCTCCCTGACGGCGGTGAGGTAGATCGGCTTTCGCGAAGTTCTAGGCTCGCCGCCGAGGGCGAAGTGACCCGCGAACAGGTGGAAACGCTCCAGATCCGCGCGCGCATGGAACCGGTAAAGCCTCGGTTCGCCCCCCCGCGCGCGCATAGCCGCCTGGGTCCAGATCTCCCGCAGGGTCCAGGCGACCCGATGCAGTCGATAGGGATGAATCTTGCCGACTTTCTCCGAGCTGCTCACCTCAAAGCAGTTTTCAGGGCCGAAGTGAGCGTAAAGAGCGTCAGAGAGAGCGCTGCCGGCGGTCTTGGGTGTGTGAACCAGGACGACGACATTGTGCACAAGATCCAAAGGCGCCGACTGGAAAAGCATCTCGTGTCCGTGAACTTCGCGTCGATCGAGCCGAGGCCGCAGCCTTGCCCCAAATCCGCGCGGTGATTGTCAGGCGGCGCCAAAGTCACTGGAGATCGGCGGATCACGGTCCTATGCCCGCTGCGGGGGGCGCCGTCAAGTTGGCGCCGGAAGGCGCTGGCGATGCAATGGAGAGCACTTGCAATCGCTGGCGCAATGGAATTCAGTCACAATGCCAGTCGTTAGTTTGTGGCAATTTATACATGTTACTCTTCATTACAATTGATAGTATATTGTATTTATTCCCAACATATACGTCTTCAGGATTACCGGCGGCGCAGTAGGCAATGACGATGTCGGGAGACGTCCAATTGTCAGCCGACCCGCTGCAGATGCGTATGAAGCAAAGAGCCAAGTCGACCGCGTTTGCTCAACCAATTCGCGACGCTGTGGCCTGGTCTATTGAATAGGTTAGTAAATCGATGAATCGTAACATTTTCGAGATCCTTCAAGTGCTTAGCATGAACGCCGTCGAGACGATCCTTCGCGCCAATAAAGATGTCGGTTTTGAAGTTCGGTTTGCCGAGGAGAAGCGGTCGGACGTCGGCATAGTCGACGGCGGCGAGCGCATCGATCTGTTCGGACCAGCGGGCGTCGTTGTGTACGGCTCGCAACTCGCGGGAAATGAAGGTCTGCGGGGCAAAACAGAGCGCGCTGTGGAAATCGCAGCGGACGCCGAACAGCATCGCCGCGAAGGCTCCCATGGAATTCCCCACCGTAACGATCTTGCGTCCGGGAAAGTGCTCGTCGGTCAGCCGGCGCAGCGAGCGCGCGATCTCGTCGGTCGTGTCTCCGAGCCCCGGAATGGGTCTTGAATACCAGGATTGCCGGGGATCGCGAACGAACATGGCGCTCATTCGCAGACGGTTGAACGTGTTGAAGAACTCGAATTCGGGCGCGCCGAGGCCCTGCATGATGCCGCCGAACGCGACCACGGCCGTTGCGCTGTCTTGATCGCCGTCGGCGCGAACGAGACGCACATGTTCCGAAATATCGGATTCGAGCATCGGCTCCGTGTCCGGGGTTCCGTGAACTCGTCCCGTTTGGGACAGGCGACTCTCGAGGCCGACGATACGACCCCGCGGTGCGCGTTTCCAGCCCCACGGGACGAGACGCCGCCAGCACTCGTTGACACTCGCCCCCGCTTCGTCCCACATATGCGTCTTTGCTCACTGGCGCCCTTGCCGAGCGAGGACGGCTTTCAAGTCCTCGGCGCGTGGGCGTCTTCGCCGCGTGGCCCGCGGAACCGGTTGTCGACTCAATCTGCGGATCGGGACTTTGGGACTGTTCAAGTCGATCAAAAGGATCACTCGGCGTTGGCGAAGGCGGCTCTACACGCCGCCGACGCGAGCGCCTCGACACGAATCGTCGGGCGAACTCAAACCCCGATCCCTGGCTTATTTGGCGATGCTGAGGCTGCGAGGAGACCGCCTTCGAATCGCGCATT
>CAVWKL010000285.1:0-8398 GCA_963755075.1 uncultured Alphaproteobacteria bacterium | reverse complement strand
TACAGCTTCCACTCCTCGGCGGCGATCCACGCCTGCTCGTCGCCGGGCTTGCCGAGGCGGGCCTGCCCGAAGCGGCGATCGCGCGCGCCCGTTCGCCGCGCGCCAGGCGGTCGGCGAGTGCTCGAGGGCCTCGGCGGCGCGCTCGACGTGATCGTGCCGCGCGGCGGCAAGAGCCTCGTCGCGCGCGTGCAGCGCGAGGCGCGCGTCCCGGTGTTCGCCCATCTCGAAGGCGTCGTCCACGTCTACGTCGACCGCGCCGCCGACCTCGACAAGGCGATCGAATTCTCGTCAATTCCAAGATGCGCCGCACCGGCGTCTGCGGCGCCGCCGAGACGCTGCTGGTCGACAGCGCCGCCGCGCCGAAGATGCTCGCCCCACTCGTCGAGGCGCTGTTGGCGGCGGGATGCGCGGTGCGCGGCGACGCTGCGACGCAAGCGGTCTCGGCGAGGGTGACCGCGGCGAGCCAAGAGGATTGGCGCGCCGAATATCTCGACGCCATCATCGCGGTCAAAGTCGTCGACGGACTTGGGGCGGCGATCGCCCACATCGAGACCTACGGCTCGCACCACACCGATTGCATCGTCACCGAGGACTTGGCCGCCGCCGACCGCTTTCTCGCCGAGGTCAACTCGGCGATCGTGCTGCACAACGCTTCGACCCAATTCGCCGACGGCGGCGAATTCGGCTTCGGCGCGGAAATCGGCATCGCCACCGGCCGCATGCACGCGCGCGGGCCGGTCGGCGTCGAACAGCTGTGCACGTTCAAGTATCGGGTGCACGGCGACGGACAGACGCGCCCGTGACGGGGGCGAAAACTGCGGGGCTTGCGGCCGCTCCCGCAGCCCCGTCGCCCTTCAATTCAACGCCAACGCGACGAAGCGCACGTCGCCAGCGCCGTTGGAGACCAGCAGCAGCGCCGATTTCTTGCCCGCCTTTTTCAGCGCGTCGATGAATTTGGTCACGTCGCCGGGCTTTTCGACCGCCTGCTGATTGACCTCCTCGATCACGTCGCCGACGCGAAGCCCTTTCTCCGCCGCGGCGGAATTCGGCTCGACGGCGGACACGACGACGCCCTTGACCCCGTCCTTGATCTTGAAGCTCTTGCGGGCCGCCTCGTCGATTGCCGAGAGTTCCATGCCGAGCGTCTTGGCGGCGGCGGCATCGTCGGCGGCGGGGCTCGGCTCTTCGCTCGCCGCCGCCATCGCCTTCTCGCCATCCTCGAGGCGCCCGAGTGTCACCGTCTTGGTGATCTCCTGACCCTTGCGGATGACGACGACCTCGACCTCCTTGCCGACCGGCAACGCCGCCACCATGCGCGGCAGGTCGCGCGATTCCTTGACGTCCTTGCCGTCGAACTTGATGATCACGTCGCCCGCCATCAGGCCGGCGGGCTTGGCCGGGCCATGCTCGTCGATGCCGGCGACGAGCGCGCCGCGCGCCGCCCCGATTCCGAGGCTGTCGGCGATCGCGTCGTCGACCGGCTGGATGCGCACGCCGAGCCAGCCGCGCCGCGTTTCATGATACTTCTCCAGCTGGTCGATCACCGGCATGACGCTCGCCGAGGGGGTGGCGAAGCCGATGCCGATCGAGCCGCCGGAGGGCGACAGGATCGCGGTGTTGATGCCGATCACCTCGCCCTGCAGGTTGAACAACGGGCCGCCCGAATTGCCCTTGTTGATCGAGGCGTCGGTCTGCAGGAAATCGTCGTAGGGACCGCTGTCGATGTTGCGGTTGCGCGCCGAGATGATGCCTGCGGTCACCGTTTCGCCGAGACCGAAGGGATTGCCGACCGCCATCACGCCGTCGCCGACCCGCATCTTGTCGCTGTCGCCGAACTTCACCGTCTTCAGAGGCTTGTCGCTGTCGACCTTGAGCACGGCGACGTCGACCTTCGGATCCTTGCCGATGATCTTGGCCTTCAATTTCCGCCCGTCGGTGAAGATCACCACGATATCGTTGGCGTCGCCGATGACGTGATTGTTGGTGATGACGATGCCGCTCGGGTCGATGACGAAGCCCGAGCCCAGCGAGGCCGTTCTGTGCGGATGCGGCGCGCCGTTATTGAAGCCGTGGTTCTTGAAGAACTGCTCGAACATATCGTCAAAGGGCGTGCCCTTCGGCAGATCGGGCATCGCCTCCTCGCCCTTGTCCTCGACCGTCTGCGTCGCCGAAATGTTGACGACCGCCTCGGCGACGCTGTCGACGAGGTCGGCGAGGTTGGTTGGGCGCGCCTGCGCGAAGGCTGGCGCGAGCGACGCCGGCGCGCCGATCGCCATCGTCGCGACGCTCAAGGCGATCGCCGCGCGCCTGAGTCGGCGGCCAGGGGTCGTCGCTTCGACGTGATCAAAACGCATAGCGTCCTCTCTCCCAATTCTTCGGCCCGATGCCGGCGTTGCGGTCATCTTGACGGCCAATCATGTCGGTTACGCGGCGAAGCGAGGCCCCCGCCAGGGGTCAAAACAGCGTCCGCGCCGCCCAGACGATCGCCACGCCGAAGACCGCGGCGCCGAGACCGACGCCGCGCAGGCGCCCTGGCTTCTGCCGCGCGACCTCGGCCATGCGCTTGCGCATCGCCTCGGTGAAGCCGGCCAGAAGCAGGCCCTCGATGGCGAAAACGAGGCCGATCGCCGCGCCGAAATCGCGCATGTCAGGGCGTCGGCGACGGCGGCGTCGGCGCCTCGCCCGCCGTCGGAGCCGGCGGCGGCGTCGGCAATGTCGGCGTCGGATTGCTGAAATAGCGGAAGAAATCGGACTTCGGGCTCAGGATCGCCCGCGTTTCGCCCTTGAACCCCGTTTCATAGGCCTGCATCGAGCGATAAAAGGCGAAAAACTCGGGATCCTTGTTATAGGCCTCGGCGAAAATGCGGTTGCGCTCGCCGTCGCCTTCGCCGCGGATCTGGTCGGACTGCTGCTGAGCCTGGGCGATCGTCACCGTCACTTTGGCGTCGGCGTCGGCCTTGATTTGCTGGCTCTGCTGCGAGCCTTGCGCGCGGAACGAGGCGGCCAGCCGCTGGCGCTCCGCCTGCATGCGACGGAACACCGCTTCGGAATTCTCCGGCGGCAGGTCGGCGCGCTTGATCCGCACGTCGACGACATCGACGCCGAAACGCTCGGCGCCGGCCTTCACCTGGACGAGAATGTCAGCCATCAGCGCGTCGCGCTTGTCGCGCACGATGTCGACGATCGAGGCTTCCGACAGCGTGCGGCGCAGCGCCGAATTCAACATGCCGCCAAGCTGCGCGTCCGCGCCTCTGACATCGAAGACCTTCTGATAGAACAGCAGCGGATCGGAGATGCGATAGCGCACGAAGGCGTCGACTTCGAGGCGCTGATTTTCGGCGACCAGCACTTCCTGGCGCTCGTTGTCGAGCGCGAGGATGCGCTTGTCGATATAGACGACCGTATCGATGAACGGAACCTTCGCATAGAGACCCGGCTCGCCGATGAGATCGCGCACCGGCTGGCCGAAGCGCAGCACCAGCGCCTGTTCCGTCGGATCGACGGTGAAGAAGGTGAAGCTCGCCAAGACGATTGCCGCAATGGCGATGATGAGGAGCGCGAAGCCGCCGAAGGGGTTTCTCATTTGGCGGCTCCCGCCGGTTTTTGTTGCAGCGGGTCGAGCGCGATATAGGGCACTGGCGCGCTGGCGCCGCTGGCGTCGAGAATCGTCTTGCTCATGCCGGCGAGCACGCTCTCCATCGTTTCCAGGTACATGCGCTCGCGCGTGACGCCCGGGGCGTTCTTATATTGGGCGTAGATCTGATTGTAGCGCGCCGTCTGGCCCGTGGCTTGGAGGATCGTCTGCTCGCGATAGGCCTTGGCTTCCGCGAGGATGCGCGCCGCGCCGCCTTCCGCTTCGGGCACGACGCGATTGGCGTAGGTGTCGGCGTCGTTGACGGCGCGCTGCTGGTCCTGCTGCGCCGCGGTCACGTCGCGATAGGCCGGAATCACCTCGTTCGGCGCGTCGACCGACTGCAACTGCACCTGCTTGACCAGAACGCCGGCGTTGTAGCCATCAAGCACTTTCTGCATGCGGTCGCGCGCGTCGGGTTCGATCGACTTGCGATCGCTGGTCAGCACGCCATCGATGGTCTTGAGCCCGACGACTTCGCGCATGATGCTCTCGGCGACGGCTTTCACCGTCTCCTTGGGATAGAGAATATTGAAGACGTAATACTCGGGATGCGCCGGATCGATTTGCCAAATCACGCGAAATCGCACGTTGACGATATTCTGATCGCCGGTCAGCATCTGGCTCTCGGCGAGATTGTCGGAGCCGTCGGCGCGGGAGCCGACTTCGGTGATCTGCTGATCCTGGACCGGCACCTTGATCACCGTGCCCACCGGCCACGGCCAATTGGTGTTGAGGCCGGCCGCCGTCTTGCCGGTATAGCGGCCGAAAACCAGGTTGATGCCGACCTCGTTCGGCTGCACCGAATAAAAGGAGCCGAGCGCAAACCAGACCAACAAGGCGGCGAGCGCAAGGAAGACGACGCCGCGCAGACCAAAGCCGCCCAGGCCGCCGCCGCCGCCCGGAGCGAGGCCGCGCAGCCCCTGCTGCAGCCGGCGCAGCAATTCCTCCAGATCGTTCGGCGGGGGCGAACCGCTCGGACCCTGGCCCCACGGACCCTGCCCCGGGGAGCGCCAGGGACCGCCGCCTTGATTGTTCCAGGACATGAGACCTCGCCTTGAGCGCGTCGCGCGCCACGCGCGCCTATATAGGGTAGGCGCGCCGTCGCGGCAACGCGGAGCCAATTCCGCCTAGACTGGCGACGCGCCGGAAGCCGCGCTCGCGTTCGCGGATCGGCCGGCGCTCGCTTCGCGCGGAGCCAAGGGCGTGATGCGCAGCGCCGCGATGCGGTTGCGCTGCTTGCGCAGCACTTCGAAACGCAGCCCATGGAAGCTGAACGTCTGCTTGGGCTCGGGAATCGCGCGCGCCTCGTGGATGACGAGCCCAGCGACGGTCGCCGCCTCTTCGTCCGGCAGGTTCCAGTCCATAGCGCGGTTGAGGTCGCGGATGGTGACCGAACCGTCGACGATGATCGAGCCGTCGAGCTGCTTGCGCACGCCCAGCGCGCCGACGTCGTGCTCGTCCTTGATGTCGCCGACGATCTCCTCGATGATATCCTCGAGCGTCAGCAGGCCGAGCACCACGCCGTATTCGTCGACCACCAGCGCCGAATGGGTCTTTCGGCTCAGAAACGCTTGCAGTTGATCGCGTAGCGAGGTCGCCTCGGGAATGAACCAAGCCTCCAGCGCGATGTCAGCCGCCTTGATCCGGCTCGCGTCGCCGCCCGCCGCCGCGAAGGCGCGAAGCAAATCCTTGGCATGCAACATGCCGATGATGTTGTCGGGATCGCCGCGCCACAGCGGCATGCGGGTGTAGGGCGAGGCGAGCACCTCGCGCACGAGTTCGTCGGTTGGCAGATCGGCGTCGAGCGTACGCATCTTGGTGCGATGGACCATGACGTCGGACACGGGAATCTCGGACAATTCGAGCAGACCGCCGAACATGTCGCGTTCGTCGCGCGCGACGCCGCCCTCGCGATGCAGAATGTCGACGGCGCCGCGCAACTCCTCGTGGCCGGTAACGCTCGGCGTCGCGGTCGCCAAATTGACGCCGCACAGGCGCAACATGCCGCGCACCAGCGCCTCGACGGCGCTGACCACGGGACCGAAAACCGTCACGAAAAACGCCACCGCCGGCGCGATCAGCAACGACATCTGGTCGGGATAGGCAATGGCGATCGTCTTGGGCAGAACCTCGCCGAAAACCACGATCAGCGCGGTCATGATGATGGTGGCGTAGACGACGCCCTGATCGCCGACCGCCGCCACGAGCACGCTGGTGGCGAGAGACGAGGCGGCAATCGTGACGAGTTGTCCCCCCAGCAGCATCGCGCTGATGAGGCGTCCGCGCACCGCCACGAGCTTGTTGGCGAGCGCCGCACGCTTGTCGCCGCCCGTCTCCAACGCCTGCAGCCGCGCCCGCGAAGCCGCGGTCAGCGCGGTCTCCGCGCCGGCGAAGAACGCCGCGGCCGCGAGGCTGCCGACGATGAGGAGGACGATGAGCGGGATCGACATGAGGCAATTTTAGCACAGGCGGCCAGAAAGGGCGCAGCGGCAAAAGCGACGACCGCCGCCGCCAGACGCGCTGGCCACCCGTTTCCTCGACTGGGGCGGCGCGTTGGCGCGCTCGACCAATCAGGTTTTGGGCCGGGAGCCTTTTTGCAAGGCCCGCCGCACGTCGGCGGCGGAGTCCTGGAGCAACAGGGCCATGCAAGCCCGCGCTTCCTCCGGGTTCTGGGCGGCGATGGCTTCGAGCACGGCCCGGTGCTGATGGAGCCGCTCGTCCTTGATCGCCACGCCGCGCCAGCCCATGCGGAACGAGCCGACGAGCGCCGTTTCGATCAAGCCGCCGAGCGCCCCGATCAGTCGGTTGCCGGTCGCCTCGAGGATCTCCTTGTGGAAGAGCAGATCGGCGCCGATGAAGTCGCCGCCGCCGTTTTGGAAGCGCTCCATGTCGCCATAGGCCGCGCTGATCCGCGTCAGCGCCGCCAAATCGCGCGACTGCGCGGCGAGAAACGAGGCCTGCGGCTCGAAGATCTGTCGCAGCTGGAAGACGTCGTTGACGAAGCTGAGCGTCGGCGCAGCCTGCATGTGCCAGGCAAGAAAGTCGGAATCGAGCATGTTCCAGTCCGACTTGGGGCGGACCAGCGTGCCGACTTTCTGCCGAGAGACGATCATGCCCTTGGCCTCGAGCGCGCGGAAAGCTTCTCGCAAAGTGGGACGCGACACGCCGAAACGCACCAGCAGGCGCGCCTCGGTCGGCAGCCGCGATCCGGGGGGATGAAGGCCGGCGATGATCTCGCGGCCGAGCACGGCCGCCAGCGAATCGTTGGCGTTTCGTTTGGGCGGGAGCCCGACGAAGGCGACGTCGGCCTCCTCGTCGCCGGCGCCTGTCTTGGCCGCTCGCGCCGTAACCAAACGACGCCTCTCGATTGTCGTCTCCACCAACAACTCGCTCCGAGAATACAAAGTTAATGTCCGAGGTCGCCGCTCCCTCGCCGTCTTCACTAAAGCTCTATACGGGAAGGCGGAAAGAAACAACGTCGCGCCGCCGCTCCGCGGCTTCGCACCGACCCAACACTCGCGTCCGAACTTTAGTCCGGCGCCGAACGACGCTCGCGGGTCGCGGCAGGGCGAGGACGGCGAATCGACGCCGTCGCCCGTCCTCTTGCTCCACCTAAATTGCGCGCCGCGTCAAGAACGAGGTCATTATCGTGCGCTGGGCGACAATGAATACAAACAGCAGCACGCCGACAAAGATCGTCGCCCACCAACTCGTCAGCGTGCCCTGGAAGTTGACGAGCGTGGTGATGAGCCCCTGGATCAAACCGCCGAACAAGGTGCCGAACACCAAGCCGACGCCGCCGGTCAGCAACGTGCCGCCAAGCACCACCGCGGCGATCGCCACGAGTTCGTCCCCCAGCCCGGCCAGGGGATAACCCGAGCCGGTGTAGAGGGCGTAGACCACGCCCCCCAACGCGCTGTAGAAACCCGCCAGCGCATAGATCTTGACCGTGGTGCGGCGGATCGGCACGCCCATCAACTTCGCCGACGGCAGGTCGCCGCCGATGGCGTAAACATTGGTGCCGAAGCGGGTGAAGTGCGAGATGACGATGCCGGCGGCGAGCACCACCAGCATCACCATAGCCGAACTCGAAAGGCGGCCGCCGCCGCCGAGGTCGAAGTGCCAGTCGGCGAAGTCTCCAACGAACGGATGTTTGACGGGGACCGATTCGAGACTGACCATGAAACAACTGCCGCGCAGAAGAAACAAGCCAGCCAGAGTGATGATGAAGGGCTGGATCTCGCAAAAATCGATGATAATACCCTGAAACGCCCCGAACGCGACGCCGAAGACGATCAACAACGCCCCTGACGCCAGGGGATGCCATCCCAGCGTGTCGAGATGGGCCATGACGACGCCAACGAAGCCGATCATCGAACCGACCGAGAGGTCGATGCCGCCGGAAATGATGACGAACGTCTCGCCGATCGCCGCGATAATGATGAAGGCGTTGTCGGTCAACAGATCGCCCAGTACGTTCGTCGACAGGAAATGGTTGAAACTGACGGCGCCGACGGCGTAGACGAGCACGAATACGGTGATCGTCGCGACGAGCGGAAGATAGCGGTCCTTCATGACCTTTTCCTCAGGAATATGCCGACAATGCTGTGGCGAAGCCGACGAGACTGCAACAGCAGCACGACCAGCACGAACGCGCCCTTGACGACCATGTTGAATTGGTACGGCCACAGGCCGGCCACCAGACTGAAGGTCGTCAAGAGTTGCATGAGGATGACGCCGACGATGGTCAATCCGAGAAAGAAG
>CAVWKL010000284.1:0-5112 GCA_963755075.1 uncultured Alphaproteobacteria bacterium | reverse complement strand
GTTGCCTTTGGTTCGGTTGGTCTTTACTGTGTATTTTCGAAGACGACTGCCCGCTCGATCTCGTGGGCCAGTTCCCGCACATTGCCCGGCCAAGGGTAATCCAGCAAACGCTGGCGTCCGGCGGCTGAGACGGGCCTGGCGGGCAACCGGTGTTTCAGGCAGAACTGCCGCGCGAAGAAATCCGCCAGCCCGACGACGTCCTGTCCGCGGTCCCGGAGCGGAGGAATCACCACGCGGTACAGGTCCAAGCGATGGTATAAGTCCTCCCGGAAGGTGCCTTGCTGAACCAGCGAACGGAGGTCGCGGTTGCTGGCCGCGATGAGGCGGGTGTCGATACGAATCGTGTTACTGGCGCCGACCCGGCGAATACGGTTGTCCTCGATGGCGGTGAGTACCTTGGCCTGGATTGGCAGGGACAGGCTGGGCACTTCATCCAGGAACAGCGTGCCGGCGTGGGCCGCCTCGAACAGCCCGATGCTTGCCCGTTTGGCATCCGTGAAGGCCCCCATTTCGTGCCCGAACAGTTCCGACTCTGCCAGGGCTTCCGGCACATAGGCCCGCCGCCTTGTCCGTCCAGCTTCCCGCCGCCTTCACGTAATCGCGCATTTGCAGGGCGAAATAGAGGTTGAGGGCGGCTTTGTCGCGCGCCACCGCACGGGGCAGAAGTTTGAATAGGGACCTTTCGAACTTGCCGCCGGCGCCGTCGAAGTATCCGTTGAGCGCCTTCTGCGCCGCTTCGTCGGCCGCCGGGCTCGACATTTCATCGTCGGCGGTGGCAGCGCGAAGGGCGCCGAAGGCCTGCGAGGCGGGGAATGCGACGTCCCCGATCCACAGCTCGTGCAACTTGCTATACGTCGACCTGATCGCGCTGCGCGGCAGCGTCAGGCGACTTGGCCCATTGCCGCCTTCGCGCCAGTTCTCGCCGAGCAAGCGATTTCGCAGACCGCCGAGGCCGTCGAACGGTGGCTCGACGCTCTCGAGGGCTTCGATCTCGAGTCCTCCCGCGGCTGCCGGATCGCCGCCGGGTTCGCTCTTCAGCGTCTTGGCGACACGGCACAACTCGTCCGCCAGTTTCTTCGCGGCGCGGATCGGAGTCTTGCGCGAGCAAAAGACCATGCCGGCGGAAAAGCGCATCGGGAATCGCATCTCGTCGACGCTCTGCGGAACGTCCGCGTTGCACACCTTGCAGGCGGCTCTGATGTCGTCCGCCCCGACCGCCCAGTCGCTGGTGATCTCGAAGAACCTCAACGCCAGCCACCAGCCTAGCCACGCCGGGACGACGAACATCGCGTCGTCGCCGCCGAACAGCAGCGTCTCGAAGCGCAGCAGCTTCTTCACTCCGGATTGGCGCTGCTTCAAGGTCGACCGGGCGGGGTCCTCTCCATCGAAGAATCGGGCCGCGGCGGCATTCCCGCAACCGTCGGCGGTCTCCATTGCAAGCAGGCCGTCGACGAGTTCCGTTAGCAGCGTGCGCATCCGTGTCTCGAGGGTGAGGGCCAGCGTCGTCAACCCAATCTGGTCGCCGAGTTTTGCGTTGAGGCTCTGCCGCAACTTGGTGAACGCGTCGCCGTCGGCGGCGAATACCGCGATCTTGCGTCGCGCTGCGGGCGGCAGGTTCTTGCCCTGCACCTTCGGTCGGTCGGTCGCAGTCAACTCGTGGAGGTCGTCGGCGAAGGCGTATTCGGCGGGCAAGCTAACCCCCGAATCCTCATAGAGTCGCTGGCGCAACGCGCGGCCAAAATGCCAGCGTGCGGCGCTGGCGCGGGAAACCTGATACTCGAAGGAGTCCTGTCCGTCTGACTTGGGCACGCCGTCGACCCGGACTTCCGCCGGCCGAACGCGATCGTATTCGCACGGCCGGTCGTTTACCTCTTCGCGCGGCAGGAAGACGACGCGCACTCCGGGGTCGCGCAATTGCTCAACGCGGACGCGCGCCCGCGCGCGCTGGAGCGCCGCGTCGACGGCGTCCTCGCCGGCGCCGATCGGCTCGACGAAGCCGTGAAACCTGAGATGGGCGAAGGGCGCACACGACTCCAGCGCCGCGTTGGGATCGGTAGCGACCGGCGCTACGTGTTTCGGCTCCCTGCCCTGAGCACGCAACCGCGCCATCAGATTATCGAGCGTCGCTTGCGCCTCCGCGGCGTCGACCTCGACGATGAAGCCCGCCTGTGACGCGCCAGCGGTGATGCGGTGGACCCGGCTTGCACCGTGCGCTTGCTTGAAATGTCCACTGGCAACGCCCGGCATTTCCTCGAGCGCGCGCGAGGCGCCGCGGATCACCGACAATTTCTGGGTGTCGAAAAGCGTTTCGTCGAAATCGACGCCCTCGACCCAAACAACACAACGCGCCATTGCGCGTCCCCCGACCCGCTTCTGGACACTAGGAGCCGCACACGGCGAGTCAAGGCGCACACGGCGGTTGTAACGCTTCGGTCCGCTTGGGCGCTGAGCGAGGCCGCTCGCGGCGCCATTCGGTGATCATTGCCGGGAGCGCCGATCCCGACACTGACGCCTAAGTTTGCACATGGGCGTTTTCATCCGCTCACGAACAGGGAGTGGGGCCGATCCAGAATCGCAGTCCACTCGGCCACTAATGCGTTCCCGTCCGCTCACGAGCGCGGAGTGGCACCGATCGTTTCCCCACCGCCCGAGGAGGGCAAGTGAGAGCCACTGTCTGCTCACGAACGCGGAGAGGCGCTGATCGGTGCAACAAGATGGAGCTCCAGGGGCAAATCCAGCTGTTTCCGTCCGCTCACGAATGCGGAGAGGCGCTGATCTGACAGGGATGCGGCAACAAGATTCTTGCCTTCTTTCCGTCCGCACAGATGCGGAGTGGTCGCGACCTGGAAGGCCGCAATGTCCGCACGGGCCGTGTTCGCCGAGTTTCCGTCCGCTCACAGATGCGGAGTGGTCGCGATCACTCGGGCTCAACTCGTTCGTCATGCCGAACATGTTTCCGTCCGCTCACAGATGCGGAGTGATCGCGATCGTCACTTGGGCGGGCGGCCGGGCTGTCGCTGTTTCCGTCCGCTCAGAGATGCCGAGTGATCGCGATCGCCACCTACCGCGCCCTACTCGAAAAGGCGGGTTTCCGTCCGCTCAGAGATGCGGAGTGATCGCGATCTGGGAGTCCTCCTCACCAAAGGAGACAAAGCTCGGGTTGCGTTTCCGTCCGCTCAGAGATGCGGAGTGATCGCGATCCAGGCCTGCGTTCGCAAGCTGCTCAAGGATTGGCCGTGGTTTCCGTCCGCTCAGAGATGCGGAGTGATCGCGATCTGACCGACAAACCCAAGATCGACGTGAGCCCGTTTCCGTCCGCTCAGAGATGCGGAGTGATCGCGATCCTACCCCTCCGAAACCGCCTGTCAAGCGCGGGAAACTTCTGCGTGTTTCCATTAATAGCGATGCATTGTGCTGACTTGGCGCCATTAACACTCATATTCATGGAAAATCAGCCATCGGAGCGATAGACCGCGGCCAGCGCCGCCAGCGCCGCTTTGGCGGTCGGCGGCGGCGTTCCAACTCGCCCCGCATGGCCCCAGAAGCCGTTTTCCGGCAGATGCCCGCCCCGCCAACCGCCGGGGAAGGCGGCGTCGAGCGCGAACACCCCCGCGCCACGACCGAAATAGCCGATCTCGCCAGGCGTCTCGATGAGCACCTCCGGCAGGGCCGGCCACAGCGCCAGCGCCAGCGGGTCCATCGCCGCCGCCATCCGTCCATGGGATAGCGCGATCAGACGCAGCGTACCGCCGAACGCGAGCCGGGCCGCCCGCGCCGCTTCGGCGCCGGCCGCCTCTTCGGCCGCCGTGATCCCCTGGGCGGCGCGGTCCTCGGCGCGGATGGCGGCGGTCTCTTCGGGCGACGCGCCGGTGGCGAAGAGGCCACGCAAATGATCGATGTCGTTGGCTTCAACGAGGGTCATGCGACGCGTCCAGGCGGAGACCGGTAGGCCAAGCAGCGCGAAAGTCTGGGCCAGGCTCGACGGGCCGCCGGCGCGGTCGCCATGATGATCGATCAGCGTCAGGCCGCGCCGCGCCGACCAATCGACCGGCATGTCGTCGATCAGCTCGACTGCGGCCGCGCGCCGGCCCGCCGCGACCACCGTTTCGATGCGCCGGGCGTAATGCGACAGCCGCGCCCCCCAGCCGAGGCTGTCGTCGACGACCGCGTCGCGCCCGAGCCGACTCGCGGTCAACGCGGCGATCTCGACCATTTCGAGATCGCGGCCGCCGAGGAAGAAGACGAGCGGAGCGCTCATGAGTCCGTCACAGGTGCCTCGATGGACGCGGCGCTTGGCGCCAAACAAAAGTCATAGGTGCGCCACCAGAAGTACCCGGTCGCCAGCGCCATGATCACCAACGCAATTGAGACCAGCCAGCGCATGCGCCGCACCGCGCGGCCGCGCCGCCACGGGGCAAACGTACGGGCGAGATAGGTCAGGCCGATGCGGCCTTCGACCTGCACGCTGGTGACAAGAGCGATGGCGACGATGGCCACGACGCCCGCGATCGCCGAGCCCAGGTGGAATGCGCACGGACTCAAGGGCATTGTGCGGCCGCTGAGCGAATTGAGCGCCTGGGCGAGACCGACGGGAACCGCAAGAATGGATGCGAAGGCGAGAAAGGCGGCGAGGGCGATCGCGCCCGCTTGCAGCCGCTCGGTCGCGGTCTGTTCGATCTCGCCGCGCGCCATTGCACTTTCGTCGATCACTTCCCGATAGAGAACCGCTGTCTCCGTACGCCGCAGCATCAGATCGAAAAGGTCGCGGGCTTGCTCTTGGTTGGAGACGTTAGAGAACCAATAGCGATGAGTGAATTCGGCGAGGCGCCGACGGATGTCGACCAGCGCGTTGCGATAGCTGCTGTCGCGTAGGCTAGCGCCCTTGTGCATCGCTTCCGACATCCAGCGCGAGAACATGAGCAGCGCCGCGCGCTGTACATGGGTGATGAGGAACATGTCGTGTACTGACGGCGCATGTGCTCTTGCAGCACGTCGAGGGCGAACGAAGATTTCCGCGGGTCCAGGTTCTTGCCGGCGACCGCGACGAAGGAGTAGCTCGACGCCAGGTAGCGCGTTCCTGACGTGCGAAATCGATCGTAGCAGTGGTCCTTC
>CAVWKL010000283.1:0-6398 GCA_963755075.1 uncultured Alphaproteobacteria bacterium | reverse complement strand
GCGCAGGGGGTTCGCGCAAGCGCCGATTTGAGCGTTCTCGACGATTGCGAGGCCATTCTCCTCGCCGTCCCCGCCCAGGCGACGCGCGAAGCGGCGGCTCAGATCGCGGCGGCGCTTTCGCGCCCGAAACCGCTCATTGCCTGCGGCAAGGGCATCGAACGCGGCGCGGACCGCTTCATGACCGAAGTTCTTGCCGAAGCCGCGCCGGGATGGCCGAGCGGAATCCTCTCCGGGCCGAGCTTCGCGGTCGACGTCGCCGCCGGCCTGCCGACCGCGGTGACGCTGGCGAGCGCCGACGAAGACTTGGCGCGCCGCCTTTGCGCCGCGCTGCGCGGGCCCAATCTGCGCCTCTACCATTCGACCGACGTGCGCGGCGTTGAAATCGGCGGCGCGGCGAAGAACGTGCTGGGGATCGCTTGCGGCGTCGCGGCGGGGCTCGGCCTCGGCGCCAGCGCCGGCGCGGCGCTGATCGCGCGCGGCTTCGCCGAGCTCCGGCGCTTCGGCGAGGCCTTCGGCGCCCGCCCGAACACGCTAATGGGCCTCTCCGGGCTCGGCGACCTCGTGCTCACCTGCTCGTCGGCGCAGTCGCGAAACTTCGTCTTCGGCTTTGCGCTCGGGCAGGGGCGCAGCCTCGCCGAGGCGAGCGAGGGCAAATTGGTCGAGGGCGCCTTCACGGCGTCGGCGCTGATGCGATTGGCGCGCGGGCGGGACGTCGACATGCCGATCTCGGCGACCGTCGAGGCGCTGCTCGAGGGGACGATCGAGCCGCGCACGACGGTGGGCGCCTTGTTGGCGCGGCCGCAGAAGGGCGAGGAATAGGCCGCGCTTTACCATCGAAGCGCGATCGCCTAGCCTCGCGCGGAAAGAGGGGACGCCCATGCTCTTCGTCGCGACGTGCACCGACAAGCCCGACAGCATGGCCCTGCGTCTGGAGACGCGGCCGGCGCATCTCGCCTATCTCGCCTCGCTCGGCGCGCGGGTGAAGATCGCCGGCGCGCTGTTGACGCCGGATCAAAAGACGACGCTCGGGTCGCTGATCATGTTTGCGGGCGAAAGCGCGGACGAGGTCGCGGCGTGGTGCGCCAAGGATCCTTACGCCTTGGCGGGATTGTTCGCGAGTGTCGACATCAAACCGTGGCGCCAGGCCCTCGGCGCGCCATTGGCGTGAGGCGAGCATGGCCCATTGGCTTTTCAAGAGCGAACCGTCCGCATGGTCCTTCGAGGCGCAGGTCGCCGCGGGCGAAAAGGGCACGAGCTGGAACGGCGTGCGCAATCATTCCGCCAAGCTGAACATGATGGCGATGAAGGTCGGCGACCAGGGGTTTTTCTATCATTCCAACGAGGGCAAGGCGATCGTCGGCGTCGTCGAAGTGATCAAGCCCTATTATCCCGATCCGAGCGACGAAAGCGGCAAATTCGGCATGGTCGACATCAAGGCCGTCCGCGCCCTGCCGCGTCCGGTGACGCTGGAGGCGGTCAAGGCCGAAAAGCGCCTCGCCAAAATGGCGCTGGTCGCCAATTCGCGCCTCTCGGTGCAGCCGGTGACCGAGGAGGAATGGCGGATCGTCGGCGCGATGGGCGGGCTGTAAGACGGATTGCCGGGCGTCGGCTACCGAGGCGGGAGGCGGCCGATCCGCAGCTCAGACGATGCTGAGAAATAGTGCGAGCGCGCGATTGACCCGCAACAACAGGGCGTCGTCCGCAGCGCCGATCACGACGCCGATCTTGGCGCTGGGCACGACCGTGATCTTGTCGATTGCGATCTGCGAAAGCTCGCGCAATCCATTCTTTGGCGACGGCGTGACCTCGAGCCGGAATTGATCGGCATCGTCGCGAAGGGTCGTCGTCAGCGGGCAGATCACGACCGAGGGAAGCTCGGCGAAAAGATCGCTTTGCACAACAAGCGCCGGGCGCGGCTTGCCGTAGTCGCCCGCCGTTGCGACCGTTACGAATTGTCCCCGCCGCGTCACGGCTCCGGCCATTCGTAGACGCTGGCGACAAAACGCATGATCTCGTCGCCTGCGGGATCGCTGGCGGCGACGGCGCGCGCCTGTCGACGACAGGTTTCGACGAAATCGGGAGCGCGCGTGTCGGGCACCCAGATTTGCACGGGACGCAACCCCGAGGCGCGCATCCGTTGGCGATAGCTCGCCATACGCTTGGAGGGGGGAGCGGGCGTTCCGGTCGAGCGTTGCATTCGAGCCTCCATTCCGTAACATGTTACACGGATCGGCGATGAATGTCACGGCAAATCCGGGAGCCGTTTGGCGCTGAAAAGAGGGACTTTCCTTGCGAAACTCATGGCGCTTGCGGGCCTGACCACGAGCGCCGGACTTATCGGCGGGCGCGATTGGCCGGACGAGCGGGCGATCCAGTTCGCCTTTTCAACCTTTTGTTAACCCGCGCGGGTCCAGTCTTCCCAGGCTCGTCGAACGCGAGGATTCGATTATGTCGGTTTCCGCCATCGCTTCAGTCGCGGGACAGGCGGTCTCGCCGTACACGCCGGTCGCGCCGATCGCAAAGGTCAAGACCGTGCGTCGCTCGTCGACCGCCAAGAGCGGTCAAGAAAGCGCCGCGACCGCGTCGACTTCCGGCTCTTCGAGAATCGGCCGTGCGCGTTCGCCGAGCGCGAGCAGTTCGGACGCCGTTCTGGCGGCGCTGGCCAAACTGCCGTTTGGCGGCTGAAGCGCCAGCGCGCGCGGCGCGTATCGCCGGCTTGGCTTCGCCGCGCCGAGCGGCCCGATCTACTCCCCCTGGGAGACGATCGCCGGCGCGAGACTGGCTTGGTTGGCGGGCAAGCGGACCGTGACCAGGAAGAAATTCGGGCCGTCCGGCGTGTCCTCGAGCTTCGCCATGCCCGCGATCGGCAGCGCGCTCTTTTGCAGCCTGTCCGAGGTTCCGAGCCCGTCTGCGTTGGCCGGCGTGACGAATTCGACCAGACGGGCGTTCTTGTAGGTCGTCTTGTCGGCGGGGTAGGGGCCGGAGGGAAAATCCGCTTTCGGTTCGACGCCTTCGGCGATCACGCGGGCGATGAAGGCCGGTGCGACCCGGGGAAAGAGTTGGGCGGCGTATTTGGCCACCGCGAATCGCCCCGACGTGCCGCCGATGTCCAGGGTCGCGACCACGGCCGGACCGGCGAGAGGGGCGCCCGTCGGATCCTGCAGGGCGCCGCTCGGCGCGACGGCCAGCGAGGCGCCGCTCGAACCATAGACGTAGAAGCACTTCCACCCCCTGGGGGCGAGAACGCCGAAGGAATCCGGGGCCTGGTAAAAGGCGAGTTGGCGCGCCGCCGCCGCCTCGAGCGCGACCGACTTCGGCGCGCCCTTGGGCGCGGCGACCGGACCGGTCTGTCCGTCGCCCGCGCAGCCGACGAAAGGAACCTGCTCGGCCGCCCGGGCCACGGCGAACGGCATGGCGCAGGCGGCGAGGACGGCGAGGGCGCCGATCGCGGCCGATCTTTGGGCAAGGCTGAACATGGCGTGCGGGTTTCTCAAACGAGCCCTCGGCGAGCGCAACCGAGGTCGCATGATTTGTAAGCGCGCCGACGATCCTCGGCAACGCCGAAGGCGCTGACCGCCTCGCCCCAAAGACCTCCGAACCCTCACGCGGGCATGTCGAGCCGCTCGTAGAGCGCGTTCAGCGGCAGGCTCACGTCGATGGCCGGCAGCGCGACGACGGCGTCCCTGCCGATCAGCTCGACGTCCGACCAGGCGCCTTCGTCGCCGCGCGAATAGAGCTTGGCCGCGACGGCGTCGGGATCGACGAGCAGGATATGACGCAGGCTCGGATGGCGGCGGTACTCCTCGAGCTTGGTGAAACGGTCGACCTTGCGCCTCGAGGGCGAGAGAACCTCGACGACGACGGTTGGACGATGCGCTTCGTAAGAACCGGCCTCGGGCGGCGCGCAGTCGACTGTGACGTCCGGCCGGCGCGACGAACGGATCTCGGTCCGCAACGCCGTGTCGGCGCTGGCGACGCGACAGGGTTTGCCGCGCAGGCGCGTTCCCAATTCGACAATGCAATTGACCAGGATGACGTCGTGGGCGTTGCTCGCCCCGGTCATCGCGCGCAGCGGCGCCGGCACGCCGTCGACGAGCTCATAGCGCTCGTCCTGGTCGAGCTGCCAGCGATAGAATTCCTCGACCGTCATCGTGCGGGTCTGGGCTTCGGCCATGCGGCGCCCTCCTCTCGCGGTCAGAATACACCATTGACCGGCGCGCCAGAAGCCGCGGGCCGGCCTCAAGGCGTTAAGACCAAAGGACCACCGGCGCCGGCTTGTCGCGCTTGCCCCTGATGGGGCATATTGGCCGCCGAAAAACGCGCCGCCATGAGCGCGCGAGGGAGAAACCGATGTCCGAGAAGGTGTACGAAGTCCCCGCCGAATGGGCGAAGCGCGCGTGGGTCAATGAAGCGCAATACGAGGAAATGTACGCCCGCTCGATCACCGATCCGGAGGGCTTCTGGGCCGAGCACGGCAAGCGCATCGATTGGTTCAAGCCCTATCACCAAGGTCAAGGACACGTCCTTCGACCCGCATCACGTCTCGATCAAATGGTTCGAGGACGGCGTCACCAACGTCGCCTACAATTGCATCGACCGCCATCTGGCCAAGCGCGCCGACCAGACCGCGATCATCTGGGAAGGCGACGATCCCGACCAGCTCCAAGCACATCACCTACGCCGAGCTGCACGACCGGGTCTGCCGTTTCGCCAACGTGCTGAAATGCGCACGGCGTCAAGAAGGGCGACCGCGTCACCATCTACCTGCCGATGATCCCCGAGGCGGCCTACGCGATGCTGGCCTGCGCGCGCATCGGCGCGATCCACTCGGTCGTGTTCGGCGGCTTCTCGCCCGACGCGCTCGCCGGCCGCATCGAGGACGCGCAAGTCGGAGGTCGTCATCACCGCCGACGAAGGCCTGCGCGGCGGCCGCAAGGTGCCGCTCAAGGCCAACGTCGACGCTCGCCCTCGAAAAGGTCGGCGGCGTCAAGCACGTCATCGTCGTTCAAGCACACCGGCGGCGAAGTCGCCTGGAACCCGGGCCGCGACGTCTGGCTGCACGAGGCGATGGAGAAGGTCTCCGCGCATTGTCCGCCCGAACCGATGGACGCGGAGGACCCGCTGTTCATCCTCTACACCTCGGGCTCGACCGGCACGCCGAAAGGCGTCGTGCACACCACCGGCGGCTATCTCGTTTACGCCGCGATGACGCACCAATACGTCTTCGACTATCACGAGGGCGACATCTATTGGTGCACCGCCGACGTCGGCTGGGTGACGGGCCACAGCTACATCGTCTATGGCCCGCTCGCCAACGGCGCGACGACGCTGATGTTCGAAGGCGTGCCGAACTATCCGTCCGTCAGCCGTTTCTGGGACGTCATCGACAAGCACAAGGTCAACATCTTCTACACCGCCCCGACCGCCATTCGCTCGCTGATGGGGGCGGGCGAAGCGCCGGTGCAAGAAGACCAGCCGCGCCTCGCTGCGTCTGCTCGGCTCGGTCGGCGAGCCGATCAACCCGGAAGCCTGGGAATGGTACCATCGCGTCGTCGGCGAGCGCCGCTGCCCGATCGTCGACACCTGGTGGCAGACGGAGACCGGCGGCATCCTGATCACGCCGCTGCCCGGCGTCACGGCGCTGAAGCCGGGCTCGGCGACGCGACCGTTCTTCGGAATCCTGCCCGAAGTCGTCGACTCGACCGGCAAGGCGCTCGAGGGGGCGTGCGCGGGCAATCTCGTCATCGCCAATTCCTGGCCCGGCCAGGCGCGCACCGTCTACGGCGATCACGGGCGCTTCGTGAAGACCTACTTCTCCGCCTATCCCGGCAAGTATTTCACCGGCGACGGCTGCCGGCGCGACGACGACGGCTATTATTGGATCATCGGCCGCGTCGACGACGTCATCAACGTCTCCGGCCACCGCATGGGCACCGCGGAAGTCGAGAGCGCGCTGGTCGCGCATGCGAAGGTCTCGGAGGCGGCGGTCGTCGGCTATCCCCACGACATCAAGGGCCAGGGCATCTACGCCTACGTCACGCTGATGGCGGGCGTCGAGCCGACCGAAGAGCTGCGCAAGGAGCTGGTCGGCTGGGTGCGCAAGGAAATCGGGCCGTTCGCCTCGCCCGACCTCGATCCAGTTCGCGCCGGGGTTGCCGAAGACGCGCTCGCGGCAAGATCATGCGGCGCATCCTGCGCAAGATCGCCGAGAACGAGTATGGCTCGCTCGGCGACACCTCGACCCTCGCCGATCCCGCGGTGGTCAAGGAATTGATCGACAACAGGCAGAACCGCGGCAAGGCGTAGCGGCCCGCCGAAGCGGTCCCCTCACGGGGACGGGGCCAGTTCCTGCATCTTCTCGATCTTGGCGGCCAGAATCGAGAAGATGTAAATCACCA
>CAVWKL010000282.1:0-14732 GCA_963755075.1 uncultured Alphaproteobacteria bacterium | reverse complement strand
CCGCGACACGCTCCAGTGAGCGCGAGATCATCAGCGCATTCAGCGCCTGCGGAGCCAGGTAGCTTTGCTCTTCCATGACCTTGATCAGCGACTTAAAGGCCGCTTTGTTCATGGCGTCCACGGCATCGTCCATGGTAAGCACGGAGCGCGCCGATTCGGCATCCGCCTCGATGAATGCTTGCAGGCTTTTGCGCACCATTTCGGAGGCCAGCGTCGCCATCCTGGGAATATTGACCGGCAGTTCTGCCGGAGCCATTCGTTCCATGTGGCGCACGCGTTCACTGATGCTTTTCGCGGCGTTGCCCACGCGCTCCAGTTCGGCGTTGATCTTGATGACGCTGAGAATGAAGCGCAGGTCGCCAGCCATGGGCTGTTCCGTCGTCCACCGTCCGGCCGGAGAGCGAAAATTTTCCTTCGCCCAACCGGAGCGTTTCCAGCAGCACCCGCCGTGGGCCGGTGCCGAGGGAGGAAAAGGACACGATGGCGACCGGATCGCCGTCGGCTTGCCGCCACTCGACCCGCACTTTCGGCCGGCGCACCGGCGGCGGAAATGCCGCTGAGGAAGCGGCTCAGCGGCACGGGAATCGCGCCGGCCCAGCGGCTCTGCGGACGCGGATCTGCCAACACGTTCGGCTTGACGATTGCAGGCTCGACCGTCAACGACAGCACGCTGGAAAAATTCCCCTGCTCGAAGCGGCACAAATTCACGCTCTCGGGCGTCAGCGCGCCGCCGATCTTGGCGCTGAGCGCGCGCAGTTCTTCCGCCTCGCGCGCCGCGTCCGGATTGTTCAGCGCAAACGTATCGGCGTTGTAAAAATCCGTGTACTCGACGACCGCCGTGCGCCAATCCTCGCCCCCTGAATGCGACGCGAGCGACAGCGCGATCCGCGCCGCCGCGCCGCCGACCAAAAGACCGATCGCGATTCCGGCCGCAAGTTCGCGGACGGCGAAGCGCGCCGGTCGGCGCCCGGCGCCCGATTTGGGTCAGTCGAAGCGAGCGTAGCGCGCAGGCGCGCCATCGGGGCGGCTTCCGCCAGCGCGGCCAAGGACGCGGCGATCGGCGCGCCGGTGTCGCGAAGCGCCTCGTAGCGCCGGCGCAATGCATCGTCCGCATTCAAGCGCGCGAGCAACCGACCCTTGCTGTCTTCGTCGAGTTCGTTGTCGATCAGCGCGACAAGCTGGGCGTCGTCGTCAGTCATTGGCTAGCGAATCCTCCTAATTCAGTTTCGCCAAGGCCAGGCGCGCGGCGGCGAGGCGGCTCATGATCGTGCCGATCGGCGCGCCGAGCGCGACCGCCGCTTCCGCGTAACTATACCCCTCGCCATAGACCAACAGGACCGCTTCGCGTTGCGCTTCCGGCAATCCCCCTAATGCTCTCAACACCTCGGCGGCCAGAATATTCGTTTCGATCACGCGCGCGCCGTCGATCGACAGCGCCTCGGCGGCGTCGACGAAGCCGCCGCCCTCGCGAACCCGGCGGGCGCGAATCTCATTGAGCCAGATCGACCGCAGGATCGCGAACAGCCAGCGGTCGAGCTTGCTGCCGGGGGCGAACTGATCGGCCCTTTCGATCGCGCGCAGGCAGGTCGCTTGCACGAGGTCGTCGGCGGAGTCGCGCGCGCCCGACAAGACAAGGGCGTAACGCCAAAGGCGTGCGAGGCAACCTTCCAGCCCCACCCCTACTTCCTGTCGGCTCGCCTCGCTCATGAGCTCCATTAGAACACGATCGCGCGCGGTGGGAATGGGAGGGAGGCGATTTTCCCATGCGGATCGACTTCGACCGAAGCGAATTTGGCGGCGCCGCATCGGCGGCGGCGAATAAATCGCGCGCTGACGTGTTTCGTAGGTCCCGCTACCCAAACGGAAGGGAACCGCACGATGAACGCCACGTCGCCATCCGATCTTCAAAGATATCGTCGACTCGCGCCCGCTCTGCTCGGCGGCGCCTTCGCCTTGGGCCTTGGTCTCGCCGCGTCGGCGGCTCTCGCGTCCGGCGGAGCCGGAGCCGGAGCAGGCGCAGGAGCAGGCGCCGACCGCAACCAGCCTCCGCCCACGCAAGGCAGCACCGATCTCACCACTTGTCCCCCTGGCAAGGTGTGGGACGCCAGGAACCACAAATGCCTCCCCAAGCAGAGCGGCGCGCTGCCCGATCCCGAGCTGACTGAATACGCCTACGCCCTGGCCAAGGCGCATCGCTATCAGGAGGCGACCGAGACGCTCGATCTGCTCGCGGATCCCAACACGCCGCGCGCCTTGAATTATCGCGGATACGCCATGCGCAAGCTCGGACACACCGAGGAAGGCATCGGCTACTACCTGAAGTCCGTCGCGCTCGATCCCAACTACGCGCAGGTGCGCGAATATCTCGGCGAAGCCTACGTCCTGCAAGGCAAGATCGACCTCGCCAAGGAGCAATTGGCGACGATCGAGAGGATCTGCGGATCGCAGAAATGCGAGGAATATGAAGACCTCGCCACCGCGCTGACGCAGGCCCACGCGCTGTGACCCGGACGTCAGAGCGCGGCCAGCTTTGACGGGCTGGCGCGCTTTGGCGCCGGTCGTCAAGGAGGCGACATCATGTCACATATTCGAGTTTCCGACGAAGAGGCACCGGCGTCCGCCGGCAAGCGCGCTTTCGACGCCGACCTTGCGTTCTTGCGGCGCTGGGCGGGACCGCTTGGGCTGCTCGCGCGCGCGATGCTCGCCTACGTTTTCATCGTCGAGGGTTTGGGCAAGATAACCGACTACGCGGGCGCCGCCGGCTATATGCAGTCGAGCGGCGTCGATTCGCGGCTGTTGCCGTTGGCGATTCTTACTGAACTCGGCGGCGCCCTGCTCGTGCTCGTCGGCTTCAAGACGCGTTGGGCGGCAATCGCGCTCAGCGGCTTTTGCGTGCTGGCGGCTCTGCTCTTTCATCTCGGCGGCGGCGCCGACGAGACGCTCCAGTTGCAGAAAGACGTCGCCATCGCCGGCGGTTTCCTCGTTCTGGCGATGTTCGGCGCCGGTCCGTGGTCGATCGACTTTTGGCGAAGCCGGACCGGGTAGTCGTTTCGCCCAAGGCGCTTTGCATCTCGCGCCGCCGCCTCGAGCGGCGGCGTCCAACCCTTCGACCCGATCGAACTCCGCCGCTTCGTAGTGGATCAATACGTCCATGAACGTGATCATCCGCATATGTTGAGGCCCCTCCGTCCCTGCATCCAAGCCTTTCCAAAGGCACAAACGCCAGCGGACAGATCGTCTGCCGCCTAGATCGGACATATCGTGTGCCAGCGACGCATTGACGGCGGGCGGCGGGCGGTCTATATCGGCGCCATCCCGAGCGTGTTTTGGGTCCCGGCGCCACTGTGAGCGCATGGGACTTTTTGCGCTTTGGGATCTCTTGGCAAGGGCCGGCCTCCACCGGACGTCGAGGGTTTTTCAACCGCCGCGCATCGGTCTGGAGGCCGGGGCGCCGCTCAAATGGAGCATGGGCCGTGGCTCGTATCGCAGGCGTCAACATACCCACCAACAAGCGCGTCATCATCGCGCTGCAATATATTCACGGCATCGGCCCGAAGAAGGCCGAGGAAATCTGCGAAAAGGTCCACATTCCGGCTGAGCGCCGCGTCGCGCAGCTCACCGACGCCGAGGTGCTGCAAATCCGCGAGACGATCGACCGCGACTACATGGTCGAGGGCGATCTGCGCCGCGAAGTGGCGATCAACATCAAGCGCCTGATGGACCTGGGCGCCTATCGCGGGCTTCGCCATCGCAAGCAGTTGCCGGTCCGCGGCCAGCGCACCCACACCAACGCGCGCACGCGCAAGGGCAAGGCCAAGGCGATCGCCGGCAAGAAGAAGTGATCGCGCCATCGCGACCGCACGTGGATATGACAGTTTTTCGCGCCTCGGGCGCGCCTGAAGGACGGACCAATGGCTAAGGAAGCAACCCGCGTTCGCCGCCGCGAACGCAAGAACATCGTGTCGGGCGTCGCCCATGTGAACTCGACGTTTAACAACACGATGATCACCATCACCGACGCGCAGGGCAACACGATCTCGTGGTCGTCGGCGGGAACGATGGGGTTCAAAGGCTCGCGCAAGTCGACGCCCTTCGCTGCCCAAATGGCCGCCGAGGACGCGGTCAAGAAGGCCGCCGAGCACGGCATGCGCATGCTCGAGGTCGAGGTTTCCGGCCCGGGTTCGGGACGCGAGTCGGCTCTTCGCGCCATCCAGGCCGCCGGCTTCAACGTGACCTCGATCCGCGACGTGACGCCGATCCCGCACAACGGCTGCCGGCCGCGCAAGCGTCGCCGCGTCTGATTTCCCCGCCCGCAGGCGCCACTTCGCGCCGCGCGCGCCCCCCGTCCGCGCCGGGCCCGACGGGCCCACGGCGCGCAGCTTCGTCGAACGGAAGGCACAGCTCGTGATCCAGAAAAACTGGCAAGAACTCATCAAGCCGAAGAAGCTCGAAGTCGTTCACGGCGACGATCCGCGCCGCCTCGCCACCGTCGTCGCCGAGCCGTTGGAGCGCGGCTTCGGCCAGACGCTCGGCAATTCGCTGCGCCGCGTGCTCTTGTCGTCGCTGCAGGGCGCGGCGATCACGTCGATTCACGTCGACGGCGTGCTGCACGAGTTCTCCTCGATTCCTGGCGTTCGCGAGGACGTCGTCGACATCGTGCTCAACGTCAAGGACATCGCGGTCAAGATGCAGGGCGAGGGCGTCAAGCGCCTCATCCTTAAGCGCCGCGGTCCGGGCGCCGTCACCGCCGGCGACATTCAGACCACCGGCGACATCCAGATCCTCAATCCGCAGCTCGTCATCTGCACGCTCGACGAGGGCGCCGACATCCGCATCGAATTCACCGTCATGACCGGCAAGGGTTATGTGCCGGCCGATCGCAACCGCGCCGAGGACTCGCCGATCGGGCTGATGCCGATCGACAGCATGTTCTCGCCGGTCAAGAAGGTCTCCTATCGCGTCGAGAACACCCGCGAGGGCCAGGATCTCGACAAAGACAAGCTGACGATGACGATCGAAACCAACGGCGCGATCTCGCCGGAGGACGCGCTCGCCTACGCCGCGCGCATCCTGCAGGATCAGCTCGCCGTGTTCGTCACCTTCGAGGAGCCGCGGCGCGAGGAAGCGCAGCACGCGATTCCCGAACTCGCCTTCAACCCGGCGCTGCTGAAGAAGGTCGACGAACTCGAGCTTTCCGTGCGTTCCGCCAATTGCCTGAAGAACGACAACATCACCTATATCGGCGACCTTATCCAGAAGTCGGAAAGCGAAATGCTGCGCACGCCGAATTTCGGCCGCAAGTCGCTCAATGAGATCAAGGAAGTGCTGGCGCAGATGGGGCTGCACCTGGGCATGGAAGTCACCGGTTGGCCGCCCGAGAACATCGAGGAGCTGGCCAAGCGCTTCGAGGAGCATTACTGACGCCGGGCGAATGGCGAATAGGGAGATGCGAATAGGGCCTTCCATTCACCGCTCGCCATTCGCGACTTCGCCAAAAGCTTCGCCAAGAGCAAAGCGAACGGCCGTTCCTTGGCACGGCGGCCGTAGACCCGAGAAGGAGACCGCCAAATGTATCACGGACACGCGAAGCGCCGCTTCAATCGCACCGCCGAACATCGTAAGGCGATGTTCGCCAATATGGCGCAGGCGCTGATCAAGCATGAGCAGATCGTCACCACCCTGCCCAAGGCGAAGGATCTTCGCCCGGTGGTCGAGAAACTGGTGACGCTCGGCAAGCGCGGCGATCTGCACGCGCGCCGCATCGCCATCGCCCGTCTGCGCGACGCCGATCTGGTGAAGAAGCTGATCGACGTCCTCGGCCCGCGCTACAAGACGCGCAACGGCGGCTACACCCGCATCATGAAGGCCGGTTTCCGTCCTGGCGACAACGCCGCAATGGCGGTGATCGAATTCGTCGACCGCGACGTCGAGGCCAAGGGCAAGGATTCCGGGCCGGTCAAGGAGAAAGCGGCCGCCGAGGGCTGAGCGTGGAACAGGCCTCCGCGGGGTTGGACGTTCAGGGCGGCGCGGCCGACGCGGCACAGTCTTCCATGGCCGCGGATTGCCGCGCTCGCCGCATTGCAATGTCATAAACAAGATTGACTAGGTTCCAAAGGAATTTTGCGGCATACTTTTTTATGGATACGATAGAATCGCCCCGGAGAGGCTTCGATCGTTCCAAGAAGGTGGCGGACACGGAGGGATTCGAACCCTCGACCCCCGGTTTACCAAACCGGCGCTCTCAAAGGCTTGTGACGGCTCCACTGAGCTACGTGTCCATCAACTTCGGACCCCAGGGATCATGGTCCCTGGGGTTCTCAGTTGAATGCCGGCGTGCCTCCCAGCTTTGGAGCGAAACGCGCGTCGAAATAGCGCTCGCCGTCGAAAACGAGTGCGCCGTCGGCCTTAAGGCGAGAGAGAACGGAGCCAACTGTATCCTTTTTGACGGCTGTGACCCGCTCCTTGACCGCGGCGGAAACTTCGCTCGAAGTGGCGCCGCCGGTGCCTGCGGCGATCAGAAAGTCGAGTACGAGCGGCTTGATATTCGTTGCCCGTTTTGGGGGGGCGGCGACAAATTGCTCCATTTCCGTCGTCAGCAGTTCCCTGGCGCGCGTAAGACCGTCTCGTATTCCTTGGAGACGAGCGATCTCCGCGTCTACGCGCGCGATTTCGTCGTCGATTGGCTTCATCTTCTTCTCAATTGCGCTCATCGAGCGTATCCTTAATTTTGTCGGTGCCCGCCGCAGGATTTGAACCTGCACGCCCCGGAGAGGACTTCGGTTTTGGAGACCGCTGCGTCTACCAGTTCCGCCAGGCGGGCAACACCATCTTATGGGCAGAGTTCGGGCGAGTCTGTCAATGGGCCGTCAAGATAGAAATCTATATGGCATGGCGGCGCAGGGCTCGCTAAGGAAGGTGCAACGCTCATATAGAAAAATGGATGACAGATGCACCCGTGGACGATAAGGTGCTTTTGCAATGTTCGCGGCGACGCAAACTTTGATGAGGACTATCGTGAACAGTCAGCAGACGCCCGTGCGAGATTTCGGGCGACACTCAGCGGGCTTAAGGCGCAGCCGACCATCGACGGATGGTCGCTTCCGAACGGCTTCGAGCGCCTTAGCGGCAAATACGGCAAACTGGGTAAAATCAGATTCAAGACGTTGAACGTGCACCACTGCCCACTTGGATTCTTCGGGCCGGGGGCGCGATCGTTCACGTTATTGATTTGGGCGACCGAGCGTGACGCGGCGTTCAGTCCCCCAGATGTCCGGGACATTGCCTTGGAGCGCATAAAAATCGTCACAGCTAACCCCGAGAGAGCGCATGAGCTTGATTTCTAAACGTTTCGCCGATGAGTTAGTCGAAAAGGACATGCGTGACGCATATCTGTCGGCTCAAACGCACGCGAAGATTTCGCATCAAATCAGGGCGCTCCGCCTTCAGCGGGGATGGTCGCAAGGCGAGTTTGGGGAGAAGCTTGGCAAACCACAAAGCAACGTTTCGCGACTGGAGAGCCGTGAGGAAGGTAAGTATACGCTTCAAACGCTACTTGAACTTGCGTCAGCGCTCGATGTTGGTCTTGTAGTTGAGTTCGCAGCGTACGAAGATTTTATCCGTCGAACTAGCGATCTTTCGCCGGCCTCTCTAGAAGTTCCCAGTTTTTCTAGACAGGCGCTTGAGCCGCTTTGTCAAGACTCGTTGCAAACTGACCTCGCCAGCTCATGGACAAACTTGCAATTTTTCGGTCAGAGCGACGCGGCCCGTACAGCCTCTGTCGCAACATTGTCATTCGGAGATACCATCGGCAGCAATTTTGTATCCTACAGCACTTTTGCCGCTCCGGTGACAACGGGGAGCGCGTTGTCAATCGCATGCAACTTCAATGTTATCGGTCCAAATAGCGCGGCCTATGTAAGCAACCCGACCTCTTTGACTGGGCACACGGGCGCGTCGAGGAATGAATCGCTCGCTAGAACAATAGGAATTGGGGACAGCATCAAGTGGCACTCATGCTCGGGCGTAGCAGGGCCGGCGCTTGAAGTACAAACTAGCAGCGACGCAACGAAAATCGAGCTTGATTTACCTGAAAGCCCAGAAGATAGTCAGGTAGTAGATGTTGCTATTTCTGATGAAGATAAGCTGCTAGGAGTGTTGGTCTATATGCGCGACCATCAGATACAAATTGATTGGAATCGCCAATGAGGTTAATAACATCAGAACAAGGTATAGCCATCATTCAATATTCTTCGGATGATGTGGCGCCCGATAGCGGTATTGTACTTAGAGATTTGGCCAATACAATTGTTACGACCTACCGGTTTGCGGCTAGGCCTCACCCTCAATTATTGGCGGCACAAGAGCAGCCTAATCTTGTGGTGTTTCAATCTGGAGCCCTTGCAACGACCGGTAACATGTCCATCGCGATAAATAATATTAGTGTGGCACAGGATGGGGTGGCAATTACTGCTAAATCAACAGAATTTGCTGATATTGTATTAGATAGCTATGTAAAAATCGTAAATGAAAAGCATGGATTTAAAATTGCGAATAATACATCAACAAGATCGTACGTGAGTGGAATCGTTGTTGAATTTGAAAGTGGTCTTGAAAAATCACTTAGATCACTTAGAATGATTGAGGATATTTTGAATCAAGACGCGCCACGTTCCGGAAATAAATTGAAATTTAAGAGAATCGGTTTTGGATCGGGCGACACGCAACCACAAGTAATTTCAGCTCTGTCCGATTTGCTAAAATTGGATTTTACTATAGAACGCAGGGTAAAAGAACCCTACGAGAAGAACCGTTTTTATTGTACAGGTCCATATAACACCGCTGAGCTCGTAAGCATTCTGGCTCGAATTGAAAGAGAAGCAGAATAGGGCTCGGCGGCGACTCGAGGAGTCGAGCGATGAATCGTCTCGAAGGCGTTCGCGCCTGCGTGTTCGACGCCTATGGCACGCTGTTCGACTTCGCTTCGGCGGCGGCGGATTGCCGCGAGATCGAGCCGGGCGAACGCGCCGCGCTGACCGCATTATGGCGCGACAAGCAGTTGCAATATACTTGGCTGCGTTCGCTGCAGGGCCGCTACGTCGACTTCTGGCAGGTCACCGGCGAGGCGCTCGATTTCGCGCTGGACAGTCTCGAACTGGAGCGGCCGGGCCTGCGCGATCGCTTGATGGGCCTCTATCGCACGCTGTCGCCGTTCCCTGAGGTTGCCGGCGTGCTCGGCGCCTTGCGGCGCGCCGGTTTCGCCACCGCCATTCTTTCGAACGGTTCGCCGTCGATGCTGGAAGACGCCGTGGCGGGGGCGGGGCTGAACGGACTGCTCGACGCGGTGTTGTCGGTGGAGGCGGTGCGCGTCTTCAAGACCGACCGAAAAGTCTATCAGTACGCGCTCGATCGGCTGGGCGTGACCGCCCAGCAGGTCTCGTTTCAATCGTCCAACGCCTGGGACGCCCACGCCGCCGCTGACTTCGGCATGCGGGTCGTGTGGTGCAATCGCTACGGCCAGCGGCGCGAGCGCTTGCCGGGCGCGCCGGACTTCGAGATCCGAACGCTCGACGAATTGCCGGCCTTGCTCGGCGTTAGGCCGTGACGGCGACGCTCACGACCGATCTCTCGTCGCAGCTGTCGATCGTTCGTACGAAAGCGCGCGACGCCTGCGAACTCGTAACGCTCCTTGTGACGCAAGAGGAAGAAGCGGCGGCGCGGCAAGACGAGCGGCGAAGCGATCAGCGCGCCCGCCTTGATCGAGGCGCTGACGACCAGGCGCGACATGACGGCCAGGCCCGCGCCCGCTTCCACTGCGCTGCGGATTGCCTCGTTGGAGGGCAGTTCCAGCGCGATGTTCCACTTGGCGACGTCGACGCCGAACGCGGTCAGCGCCGCTTCGAAGGCGGCGCGCGTGCCCGACCCCTTTTCGCGCGCCACCCAGCGCGCCGCCGACAGCCGGCTCGCGTCCAGGCTGTCCAGAAGCTGGCGCGCCTTCGGCGCGGCGACGATGACCAATTCATCCTCGCCGATCGGTCGCACCGAGAGGGCCGGATCGCAGACTTCGCCCTCGACAAGGCCGAGGTCGACTTCTCCGCCGCTCGCCAGCGCCGCAGCCCTTCGCGTATTGCCGATGCGCAGCTTGATGGCGAGGCCAGGGTAAGCGGCATGAAAGCGCACGATGCGGGGCGGCAGCCAGTAACTGCCGATCGTTTGGCTGGCGGCGAGCACGAGTTCGCCGGTGTTGAGGCCGGCGAGATCGGCAAGCGCTTGTTCGGCGGCCAGCGCGCGCGCAAGCACCGCTTTTGCCTCGCCCAGGAACACCCGGCCGGCGCCGGTCAGCGCTATGCGTCGGCCGATCCGATCGAACAACTTGACGCCGTGACGCTCTTCGAGCGCGGCGACCGCGGCGCTGGCGGCCGATTGGGTGAGATTCAGTTCGCGCGCCGCGCGCGTCATATGCTCGCATTCGGCGACGGCGATGAAAACGCGCAATTGTTCCAGCGTCACCGGCGCTCAGCCTTCAAGGGATCAGGCGCACCATTACCAGACTGACGAGGCAAATGAACAGCGAGGCGAGGAGCCCCAGCGCCAAAGGCCCGAGCCCGCGGGCGCGGATATGCCTGAGGTCGGTGACCAGACCCATCGCCGCCATCGCCATGGAGAGCAGGAAGGCGGCGCCGACGCCGATTGGCGCGGCGATCTCGTGCGGAATGGCGACGAGGCTGTTGAACGTCGCCAGCGCAAGAAAGCCGATCAGGAACCAGGGGAAGGGCGGCTTCCGCCGCTCGCCGTCGCCGGCGAGGCCGAGCCGGGCGGTCATTTCCCCGAGTGCGATGACCACCGGCGCCATCATAGCGACGCGGGTCAACTTGGCGATGGTTCCGAATTGTCCGGCGTCGCCGCCGCCCTGAAACGACGCAGCGACGGCCTGGGCGATCTCGTGGATCGAGGCGCCCGCCCACAGGCCATAGGCGCGCGGCGACAGATGCAGGAAGCCTTGCGCCAACGGATAGGCCAGCATCGCAAGCGCTCCGAACAGCGTCACGCAAGCGACGGCGTAGGCGGCATCGTCGTCTTTGCCGCCGGTGGCGGCTTTCGCCGCGATCACCGCGGAAGCGCCGCAGATCGACGTGCCGACGCCAATCAACAGCGCCAGCCCGCGCGCGACGCCGATTGCCCGGCCCATGACGATGGTGAAGGCGAGAGTCGAAATGAGCGCGACGGCGATCATGGCGAGGCCGCCGGGGCCGAGGTCGGCGGCCTGGCGCGCTGTGATCTGAAGGCCAAGCAGAACGATGGAGAAGCGCAGGATCGCGCGCAGGGAAAAGGCTATGCCCTTGCGGGCTGCGTGCGGCGCGCCGGCAAAACTGTGCACAAGCACGCCGAGGATGACCGACAGGATCATCGGGCTCAGCATCGCCACGCCGGGGATGAGGCGCAAGGCGAAGGCGAGCAAGGCGATGCCCCCTGTCAGGGCGAGGCCGGGGGCGAGCGCGGGCAGGGGGCCGAATCGCCGAGTCGGCGACTCGATTTGAGCATCGATGCTGGCCAAGGAACGACTTCCGTGGGATTTCGTCGTTCCTCGCCGGTTTCGATCGATCGATCCAACGCATTGTTTTTGTCTGTTTGATCGAACAAATAGATTATAGGGCCCGCACGCGGGCTTAGGCAATTCAATCGTTGGATCTCATCCGCACCGATAGGGCCTCGCGCCGCGGACGGCTTTCGGCGACCGAGCGCTGCAAACGCGCAGGGTTCGGGCTTGCATCAGCAGCCGCCGTTCGCGCACTTGCGCTGGCGCGTCAGGAAGCTCTCGCCTTCGGGATAGATGATGTCCTCGATGCGCCACGCGGCGGAGACCATCCTTTCCTCGACGATCACGCGGCGCGCCGTTCCCTTGACGCGAAGGTCGACGGCGATCCGCGCCGCCGCGCCGTCGTCTTGCAGGGGCGCCACGCCCGCAAGCTCCACCGGCTGCCCGGGGAGAATCCCCCAGCCGAAGAAGGCGTTGAGGATAGGTCCGTCGACGCTCGGTCCAGGGCCTTTGCGCGCCGCCAGCCACGCCTCCCGGGTCGCAGGCGCAAAGACCGAGAGGAACGCCTCGTCCGATATGGCTTCGACAGCGAGGCGCCGGCTGATTTCGCGTTGATAGAGGGCGCGGGTCCATTCGGCCGCCGGCTCGGCGGACGCCGCGCCGGTCGCAAGAGCGCCAAACAGCGCGAGAACGCAAATCGTCAAAGCCGCTCCAAGCTTCGAGATTGTGCGGCGGCGGCGCGCATTGTCGGAGGCGCCGGATCCGCCGACGCGTCTTTGCACGGCGCTCGAGAGCGCCCTCACGCCACCGCCTCGATCGTCCTCCCCACCTTGTCGACGATCTCGCCGATCTGATCCTCGCTGACGATCAGCGGCGGGGTCAGTTCGATAGTGTCGCCGGAAAGGCGCAGCATGATCCCCGCCTCATGAAAGGAATATTCGAGCGCCGCGTAGCCGCGCGCGCCCGGCCCGCTCGAGGGCGCCAGATCGATCGCGCCGGTGAGGCCGACGCAACGGATGTCGAGGACGTGCGGCAAGCCTTTCAGCGTCATCAGCGCATCGCACCATTTCGGCTCCAGCGCGTGGGCGCGCTCGAAGAGCTTCTCGTCGCGATAGACGTCCAGCGAAGCGAGAGCCGCCGCGCAGGCGAGCGGGTGGCCGGAATAGGTGTAGCCGTGGAACAGTTCGATCGCTGATTCGGGCCCCTGCATGAACGCGTCGTGCACGTGTTTGCGCACGATGACGCCGCCCATCGGCACCGTGCCCGAGGTGACGCCCTTGGCGAAGGTGATCATGTCGGGAATGACGCCGTAGCGCTCGGCGGCGAAGGCGAAGCCGAGGCGGCCGAAGCCGGTGATCACTTCGTCGAAGATCAAGAGGATGCCGTATTTGTCGCAGATCGCGCGAAGCTTCTGCAGATAGCCCTTGGGCGCCGGCAGCACGCCGGTCGAACCCGCCATCGGCTCGACGATGACCGCGGCGATGGTCGAGGCGTCGTGCAGGCCGACGATGCCCTCGAGCGCGTCGGCGAGGTGGCCGCCCCATTCCGGCTCGCCCTTGGTGAAGGCCTGATGCTCGCGGCTGTAGGTGGCCGGCAGATGGTCGGTTCCCGCCAGCAGCGCGCCGAAGAACTTGCGGTTGTTGACCATGCCGCCGACGGAAATGCCGCCGAAGCCGACGCCGTGATAGGCGCGCTCGCGGCCGATCAGGCCGCTGGCGCGAGCCCTGGCCGCGCACGTTGTGATAGGCGATGGCGATCTTGAGCGCCGTGTCGGCCGCCTCCGAGCCGGAGTTGGCGAAGAAGACATGGTCGAGATCGCCCGGCGCCGAGCGCCGCCAATGCGCGAGGACAGTTGAAACGCGAGGGGATGGGCGAACTGGAAGTTGGGAGAAAAGTCGAGCTCGGCCGCCTGGCGCTGGATCGCCGCGACGATCGGGGGCCGGTTGTGACCGGCGTTGCAGCACCACAAGGCCGCGGTCGCGTCGAGGATCGCGCGCCCCTCCGGCGTGTAGTAGTGCATGTCCTTGGATCGCGAGATAAGCCGCGGCCGCTTCTTGAACGCGCGGTTGGGCGTGAACGGCATCCAGAACGCCGCGAGATCGTTGGGAATTTCGGCGCGCGGGGCGGCGGACATCGCTTATCTCCAAAGACTGATTGATTTTCTGAACAATGCCTGCAGGCGCGCTGATTGTCCAGTTGCCGATCTGTTCACACTGTTCTAAATATTGAACGCATGAACACCGGCGATCGCGATGTCGACGTCGGCCCGCGCCTTCGGGAGCTGCGCCTGCGCTTCGGCCTTTCCCAGCGCGAACTGGCGCGCCGCGCCGGCGTCTCGAACGCGACGATCTCGATGATCGAAGCCGACCATGTCAGCCCGTCGATTTCGGCGCTTCGCCAAGTGCTCGCCGCGCTCGGCGTCGGCATCGCCGACTTCTTCGCCGTCGCCGAGGAGCAGAGTGAGCGAATCGTCTTTCGCGCCGACGAATTGACGGAGATCGCCGGCGGCGCGCTGTCCTTTCGTCAGGTCGGCGCCAACCTCAAGGGCCGCGCGCTGCAAGTGATCCACGAGCGCTACAAGCCTGGCGCGCAATCGGGCGCCAAAATGCTCTCGCATCAGGGCGAGGAGGCGGGCCTCGTCATCAAGGGGCGCCTGTCCCTGGAGGTCGACGGTCGACGCTATGACCTTCAAGCGGGCGACGCTTATTATTTCGACAGCCGCAGGCCGCACGCCTTCCGCAACGCCGGCGACGGCGAACTGGTGGTCGTCTCCGCCTGCACGCCGCCGACGTTTTGAGCGAGATTTGGCCCTTTGCCGGTGACCCATAGCGGGACGCCCGCGGCTTTTCGGCGGTAACGGCCCGGCAACCTTAAGCCGGTATGAAAGATAACGCTCGAATTGCGCTTAAGGCGGGCCGAACCGCCCGACGAACGGGCCAAAGGCGCCACACGCGAGCCGTTCGAAGCGTCCTCGGCGTTGGCGCTCAAACACGACGTGGGTTGCGTATGGGTCGTTCGCGTTTAGCCTGGGCCGGTTCGGCCGTCGCGCCCTGGGGCATTGCGCTGGGGTTCCTGGTGTCGATCACCGCGCAAGCCGGACAGGAATCCGGCTGGACCGACCGCCTCGTCACGCAAGGGGCGCGCGCCGTCCGCCCCTCTTCCGTTCACGAAGCGCTTAGCAATACGAATTTATCAGTGC
>CAVWKL010000281.1:0-11859 GCA_963755075.1 uncultured Alphaproteobacteria bacterium | reverse complement strand
CTTCTCCCGGCACCTCGTTCAGTTACGTATAGCGCCACCGCCATCAGGCCCTGCCCCGAGGAGAGGCCCTGGTTCCACGAACCGGGATAATAGAGCGACAGAAACGCCCCGCCGATTCCGGCGAGAAACCCGCCCGCCGCGGTCGCCAGAAAGCGCACCCAATCGACGGAAATGCCCATCGCGTGCGCCGCCACGGCGCTGTCGCCGACGGTGCGCACGATGAGGCCCCAGCGCGTATTGCGGAACGTCCAGGCGAGCAGAACCGCCACCGCGACGCCGATGAAGAACAGCGGATTGACGTCGAGGGCGTTGCGCAAGTCCGCGTCGGAGCTGAACGCGCCGAGCGAGATGGCGCCGAGGCGGGGCGCGGTCGGCTGGATATAGGGTTTGCCGAAGAAGAAGGCGACGCCGGTGCCAAACAGCATCATCGCGATGCCGACCGCGACGTCGTTGACGCGCGGCAGGCGGCAGATCGCGCCGTGCATGGCGCCGAGGACCGATCCGGCGAGGCCCGCCGCGAGCACCCCGGCCCACGGGGATTGGGTGTGATAGGAGATGGCGTAGGCGACCATCGCGCCGAGCACCAGCGTGCCCTCCTGGCCGAGATTGACCCGGCCCGATTTTTCCGTGAGACACTCGCCGAGCGCGACGAACATGAACGGCGTCGAGACGCGGATTGCCCCGCCGAGCATGGCGATGAGGACGATGGCGACGGCGCCGTTCACGTGCGCTCCTTCTGCTCGCCCGAGCGGAAGAAGGCGAAGCGGCCATAGAGGGTCTCGGAGACCAAGAGCACGATGAAGATGAGCCCTTGCAGCACCAGGACCGTCGCGTCGGGCAGGTCCATGCGCCGCTGGATCAACCCGCCGGAGGCCACCAAGCCGCCGAACAGGATGGCGACCGGCACGATCGCCAGCGGGTTATGGCGCGCCAGGAAGGAGACGAGGATGCCGGTGAAGCCGTAGCCGGCGGCGAGCGAGGCGTTGGCGCGGCCCTGGATCGCGGCGACCTCGTAAAAGCCGGCGATGCCGGCGCAGGCGCCGGCGATCATCGCGCAGGCGACGATGATCTTGCCGACGGGAAGTCCTTGGGCGAGCGCGGCGCGAAAATTGCCCCCGGTGATGCGCGCCGCGAAGCCGAAGGTCGTGCGCGTCATCAGGATGTACAAGAGCGTCGCGAGCAGCACGCCGACGGCGAAGCCCCAATGCACTTCGGTGCCGGGGATCTTGCCGACCATATAGGCCTCGCCGATCGGCTTGGTCGAGGGCTTGTTGGGATTGGAGAGGTCGCGCAGCGCGCCTTCGACGAAGAAGTTCATGATCGCGATGCCGATATAGGTCAGCAGCAGCGAGGCGATCGTCTCGTTGACGCCGCGCGCGTAGCGCAAATAGCCGGCGACGCCGACCCATGCCGCGCCCACGAGAGCGCCGACGACGAACATGATGACGAGCGTCGGCAACGGCGGGAGGACGCCGACCAGCGGGGTTGCGACCGCGGCGGCGGCAAAGCCGCCGAGCACCAGGGCGCCCTCGCCGCCGATCATGATGAGGCCGATGCGCGCCGGGATCGCGACGGCGAGCGCGGTCAGAATCAGCGGCGCCGAGCGCTGCAGCGTGTTTTGGAACGAAAACGACGTGCCGAACCCGCCGCGCCACACATAGGCGACGAAATCGACCGGCGACTTGCCGATCGTCAGGAGGAACACCGAGAACAACAGCGCCGCGATGATCAGCGCCAGGAGGGGGATGGCGAAATATTCGGAATTCGTCCGCAGCCGCCGCACGACCTCGCTCGTCGCCGAGGCGCCGGGGGTCGAGGCGGTGGCCGCGCTCATCGCCGGCGTCGCGGTCGCGCTGTCTGGCATCGAAAGAGTCCTTCCCGGTGCGATGGGCGCCCACCCCGGCCACGGCCTGAGCCCGCGCCGTGAGGCGAACGCCGTCCGTCGCTCTCGGAGCGCGCCCCGCTAGGGCCGCCGATGGCGATCCGGCGGCGCGTCATCACGTGATCGAGCCGACGACGCCTTCGAGCAGGTAGTCCATCTTGTCGAGATAAGGGTCGAGGTTGTCGTAGGTCTTGTCGATCACGATCTTGCCGGTCTTGTTGTCCTTCAGCGGCCCGACGTAGATCGGCGTCTTGGCCTTCAAGTCGGCGATCGCCGCCACGGCTGCGTTCCTGGCGGCCTCGGTGGCGCCGGCGCCGAACGGGGTGTTGCGGACATAGTCGGTCTCGTAGCCGCCGGCGGTGAAATTCGGCGGCTTGCCGCCCTTGGCGAGGTCGGCCGCATAGAGCTTGTAGATCGTCTCCCACTTGTATTCCGCGCCGGTGATGAAGCCCTTGGGCGCCAACGGCGCTTGGCTGGCGTTGTGGCCGCAGCTCATCGCGCCGCGCTTCTCCGCGGTTTCGATGACCACTTTCGGCCCGTCGACGTGACAGGTGATGACGTCGCAGCCGGCGTCGACCAGCGCATTGGCGGCCTCCGCCTCGCGCACCGGCAGCGACCAGTCGCCGGTGAAGATCACCTGGACGATCGCCTTCGGGTTCACCTTGCGCGCCCCCAGCAGCACCGAATTGATGTTGCTGAGCACGCTGGCGATCGGCTTGGCGGCGACGAAGCCGATCTTGTTCGACTTCGTCGAAAGGCCCGCCGCGACGCCGTCGACATAGTGGGCCTGGTTGAGGTAGCCGAAATAGCTGCCGGCGTTCTTGGGATCCTTGTCCTTGTTCCACAGCGGGGCGGCGTGGCGGAATTCGACGTCGGGATACTTTTTCGCCAGATCGACGACGAAGGGCGAGTAGTAGCCGAACGACGTCGCCAGGATGAGCCCGGCGCCGTCGAGATTGACCATCGATTCCATCGATTTGGAGCAGGCGTCGGTCTCCGGGACGTTTTCCTCCTCGACCACCTTGACGCCGGGAACCAGCTTCAGCGCGGCGATCGCCACCGCGTGGGCCTGGTTCCAGCCGAAGTCGTCGCGCGCCCCGACATAGACGACGCCGACCGTCAGATCGGCGGCCAACGCGCGGCCCGTTGCGCCGAAGCCGGCGGCCAGACCGACCGCGCCGCCGGCCGTCGATTGCAGGAACGCGCGGCGGGATATGGCGTTTGGCGTCATGGCGGAACTCCCCTCATAGGCTGCGCGCTGGCGCGAGCGAACTGGCGCAGCGTCCGAGCAATAGCCATGCCAGCCGCGCGCCCGCGACAATTCGCCGCATTTTTGCAACGGCGGATCGTCACGCTGCGCTTTGCGGCGGCGCGGCGCCCAGCAGAGGGGCGGGTTGCTCAAAGCTTGGGCGCGAACGGATCGCCCGCCCCGGCGCGGCGCCCAGACAGCGGCGGGAACGCCATCCGTTCTCGAGCCTGGAGGCCGATGCGGCGCAGGGCGTCCGAGGCGCCCGCACGATGTCGAGGGAGCCCTAAAATTCCGGGTCGGCGGCTGGGGACTTCGCCGACCGTCGGCGGCAAGGGCGCGCCCGACAGGACAGGCGTTAAATGTCAGAACATCAATAGCGTTCGCCAAATCGCACGACTTGCACGACCACGATGTCCGCCCGTCAATCGCCGAAAGGGACGCCCACGCCAAAGGGAGGCAAATGAGCGCCCCACGCTATCGCAGCATAGTTCAGAACCAGCGTCCTCGTCCGTAATAGCCGAAACCGCCAAACAAAAATATCAGAACGACGATGATTAGAAGTGTATTGGTATCCATGGAACGTTCTCCTGAATTTTCATCGTGACACGCGATAAGCGTGGTTTTCGCGATTGCTATCGAAAATATAGTGCGGTGAGCGCTGTGGCAGGAGAATCGGAAACTACCTATGCTGAGTTAGGACGGTATGATCGGAGCCGTTGACCGCCGCCGGAAAACAACGGTTCTCTCGGGTTCGCGGCGGCGCAGACGGCGAACCGACACCGGGTATCCCAGCCAGCGCCTGGGCGCCCACAAGAGGTTTTCCATGTGACAGGCAGGCGCGCGCCGCTTGCCGGGAGCGCGAACGGGTCGAGGATTGAACGTGAACCGCCAGCCACGTAATCGACGTCGGCTGAAATCGTTCAAGAGGCGGTCGCGCCTGTGCGCCAGGCGCGTGAGTAGATTCCGGTCCTGCCAAATCCTCGTCGTCCCGCTAACGTCGTAATGCAAGGGTCAAAGAGGAGGGATAATCGTGGCGACAAGCGCCACTGCCCAGCATCCCGCTGCGGAAGCTCACCTTCAGGCCGCCCGCCGCCGCGCCGCCGCCGAACATCATCGCCACGAGACCGCCCACGAGCACAATCAAGGCAATCGCGACGAGGCGGAGGAACACGTCACGGCGGCCGACAAACATAGCGAGAAGGCGCACGAACTCACGGCCCAAGCGGCCAAACATTTTTAAAAGACCAGGCGGAATTTCGCGCTATCCGCGACTTTCCGGTTTATCGAAAGCCGCCAAACATCCTGAACAAGCTTGGGAGACGAGCTATGTTGTTACCTGCACAATACGCGTGGTTTGCGCCCGTTCTCATTGCAACCATCGTGGTGTTCATCATTGATTTGGTCGGCAACGCGATCGGGTTCGGAAACCGCTTCTTCAGCGCGTTAATGAGCGCGATCGTGTTCGCCATCGTATTCGGAACGCTTACCTATTTCGGTTACGGCGCCGTATCGATGTCAGTGACGACGACGCCGAGCGCGACCGCCCCTGCTCAAGCGCAGAGCCCTGCCGCCCCTGCTCCCGCGCCGAGCACGACCGCCCCCGCTCCAGCGCCAAAGTAGGTCGGCCAAACAGAAGTACGGGCCCACTGAGCGATTACTGCTCAAGGCGGTCATTTTTGTGCACATCCCGTCTCGAGTTGCCCTGCTGGTGGGGAGAGACGTGATGGCGCTGACCCGCCACTGAACCTTCATCCGGCGGCGATCAGAGCTTCGGCCGGTTTTGCGCCGTCTCGCGCGGTCGGCCGCGCGGCGAAGGGCGGCCGAGCCCGCCCGGCGAACCGGACCGGGCCTGTTTGCGCCTCGGTCGGCCCTGGCCATGCGACGGCCGGCGCAGCCGCCAGATTCCGAAGCGCCGCGCTTGTCCAGGCTTTCGTTGCCTGACGCCCTCAGCTTCCCGAAGGCCTCGTCGTCTTTGGCGGACCGCTGAGGCTTTCGTAACTCGCCTGAAGCTTTTCCGGATCGACGATTTCGATGGCGCCGCGCCGCCGGAGAATAGCTCCCTTCCTTTCCAGTTCGGCGAGCGATGCGTTGACCGTCTGCCGGGACAAGCCGAGCATCAGGCCGAGTTGCTCCTGCGACACCTTTAGAACCCGCAACCTCCGGTCCGCATAGGCGCCGTAGCTTGCCGCCATGCCCGCCAAGCGATTGGCCAACCGAGCCGTCGGCGGCAGCACGACGCTGTTCTCGACGGCGACGAAGACCCAACGCAGTTTCTGGGTCAGCAGCCGGCCGAACTCCTTCCAATATTCCGGCTTTTCGCTCAGGATTTTCATGAGTTCGCGCTGCCGCACGTGCAGGAGCTTGACATCGGATTCCGCCCAGGCGTCGTGCGTGCGCCGCTCACTGTCAAATAGCGCAATTTCGCCGAACCATTGCGGCGATCCCACGATCGCGAGGACCGCTTCTTGCCCCTCTTCCCGAATGCCGCCCAATCGAATGAAGCCGTCGAGGACATAGTATATGCCGTCGAACGCGTCGTAGCGGGCGAACAGTCGCTGCCCGATTGTCAGCTGCTTTGGGACCGCGCTCGAGGCCAGACGCGTCGCAAGATCCTCGGGAAGCGAAGCAAACCATCCGCTGCTTCTGAGCGCGGCGGCCCATTGTCGTTCATTTGTCTGACCAGACATCGATGGCCCCGACGTCGCGACATGAGCGCGCCAAAACGCCCCGCCATATCGAGCGGCGCGGACTGGTTCCCGGAACCCGAGGATAGTGAACGGACCGGAGATTTCCTAGCGTCGAACGCTCCAGCGCTTTGAACTTTGCCGCGCGGCTACGACGGCAGCGCCCGGACGGTTTCCGCTTTTCCGCCAGGCGAGCCTGAGTTCCCGCTTGGCGGCCGCCTTTTCGAGAAACTGAGCGTTATGTCGGCAAATCGACAGAAGGCTCCGCCGAACTCCTCTAATCCCCCGTCCGAAGCATCCACAAGCGCTCGTCTTTCCATCACAAAGATCCGCCAGCGCTCGGGGGAGATGGCGAGCGTTGGGCAAATCGAGCCGGGCGCCCTGCCTCAAGGGGAATTCGCTATGAAAAAGACGCTGCTATCTCTGGCGCCGCTCCCCGTCGCCGTGCTCCGATCCTTGATCGAACTCTCGCCCGGGATTGCCGACACCGACATTGTCGCCGGCCACGCCATGAGCGACGAAGAGCTTGCGGACGCCTTCGCCAAGGCGGACGTCGTCCTCGGAGACTTTACCTTCAAGCGCGGCGTGGGCCGGGATTTGTTGGCGAAGGCGGGGCCGCTCAAGCTGATCCAGCAGCCGAGCGTCGGTTATGAACACATCGACGTCGAAGCTTGCTCGGCGCGGGGAATCCGCGTGGCCAATACGCCAGGGGCGAACACCGTCAGCGTGGCCGAGCACACCATCGCCATGGGACTGGCCATGCTGCGCAAGCTCATTCCCGCCAACCGCAGCGTGCGCGAGGGCCGATGGGAGCAGACGACGCTGCAGCCCCTCGAACTGTCGCGCAAAACCTGGGGCGTCGTCGGTCTCGGCCAAACCGGGCGCGCCGTGGCGCTCCGGCTCAAGCCGTTCGGGTTGACCAAAGTGCTCTATTCCGATGTCCGCCAGGCTCCGAAGGAGGTCGAGGCGCAGTGCGGCGTCGAATACTGCGCCTTGCCGACGTTGCTGATCTCCAGCGATATCGTGAGCTTGCACGCGCCCTCGACCGAGGCGACGCGAAACATGATCGGCGCCGACGCGCTTTCGTCGATGAAGTCCGGCGCCTACCTAATCAATGTGGCCCGCGGAAATCTCGTCGATGAGACAGCTCTGGCGCAGGCGCTTCGCGACGGACTGATCGCCGGCGCGGCGAGCGACGTTTTCGCCGAAGAACCGCCGAGCGCGGCGGATCCCTTGCTTACGGTCGAGGAAGACAAGCTCCTGTTGTCGCCGCACATCGCCGGCGTATCCCGCGAAAGCGCTCGCCGGATCATGATCATGGCGGCCGAAAACATCGGACGGGCGCTCGCCGGGCGGGATCCGCTCTACGTCATCAACCCCTAGCCTTCCTCGCCGGGCCGCAAGGGGGAAAGAAGGGGCGCCGCTTACGGCGAACGATGAAAATCCGCGGACGTTCAAAGAGGAGAGAGCAATGATTGGCGCGGAGCTCCTGATGGAGACGGCCGCCGAGCGCGGCGTCGAAGTCTGTTTCGCCAACCCCGGCACCACCGAGATGCCCATGGTGGAGGCCCTGGACGGCGTCCCGACGATACGGCCGATTCTGGGTCTGTTCGAGGGCGTCTGCACGGGCGCCGCCGACGGCTATGGCCGCATGGCGGAAAAGCCGGCCATGGTCCTGTTGCACCTCGGTCCGGGGCTGGCGAACGGCCTTTGCAATCTGCACAACGCCCGCCGGGCGCACACGCCGATGCTGGTCGTCGTGGGCGAACACGCAACATGGCACCGGCCTTATGACCCTCCCCTCGCCATGGATATCGAAGCGCTCGCCGGCGCCCTCAACGGGTGGCGCAGGACCACGACGCGCGCCCAGGACCTCGGCGTGGACGTTTCGGACGCGCTGGCGGCGACCCGGCGCGGGCGCTTGGCGACGCTGATCGTTCCCTTTGACCTTCAGACCAAGCCCGTCGTCGCGAAGCCGGCGCCGGAGGTTTTCTTGCCTTCGGAAGCGGTCGACGAGAGGGCGATCGCGACCGCCGCCGGACTCCTGAAGAGTCGCGGCAAGAAGGCGGTCATCATCCTCGGGGGTCGCAGCCTTTCGCGCGAAGGACAGATGAAAGCGGCCCGCATAAAGGCGATCAGCGGCTGCGATCTGATCGCCGAGACCTTCCCCGCCCGCATGGAGCGCGGCCTCGGCCTGCCGCCCATCGACCGAATCCCTTACGTGCCGGACTTGGCGCTGAACCGGCTCGGCGCCTATGAGGCGGTCGTATTGGCCGGCGCTCCGGCGCCCGTCGCCTTCTTTGGCTACAAAGATACGCCCGCCAGCCTTCTCAACGCCGCCCAGGAGATCGTCGCTTTGGGGGACGGGCCTTATGCCCTTGCCGAATTGGCTAGGCTCGCCGAGGCGTTGCAAGCGCCGTCCGCCCCGCCCGAAGAGCTTCTCGCCCGCGCCGGCGAGATCCCGGCGCCGACGGGCGTCCTGGCGCGCGACAAGGTTTGCGCGGTGTTGGCGGCCCTCCAACCCGAGGGCGCCGTGGTGGTGGACGAAGGCAACACCGCCAGCCAATCCTACCCCTACTTCTCCGCTCTCGCGAAACCGTTCACGCTCATGACTTTGACGGGCGGCGCCATCGGCCAGGGCGGCCCCTGCGCCACCGGAGCGGCCGTGGCTTGCCCGGACCGAAAGGTCATCGCTTTCCAGGCCGACGGCTCCGCGCTCTACACCATCCAAGCCTTGTGGACCCAGGCGAAAGAGAAGTTGGACGTGGTGACGCTGATCTGTTCCAACCAAAGTTACGACGTTCTGAAATTCGAAGCGTCCAAGCTCGGAACCCGCCCACTGGGGCCGACGGTCGCAAGGCTCACCGATCTCTCCGGAATCGACTGGGTCAAACTCGGCGAGGGCCTTGGGGTGGCTTCCGCCGCGGTGGCGACGGCGGAAGACCTCGCCTCGGAGCTGTCCAAGGCGCTGGCCGAGAAGGGGCCGCGGCTCATCGAGATGAGGCTCGCGAGGCCGTCGTGAGTTCGAATTGCCGAGTCGATTTTCCCAGCGGCGACGGAGGCGTCGATGACCGGTTCGAATCGCTTCAAGCAGGTTCTTGCGGTGATTCCGACGAAGACGGGAGGGCGCGGCTTGGGCGCGCGCCTCGCCGTCTCTTTTGGCGCCGCCGCTGAGGTCGCCGTCGTCGAAACGACCGACGAGGACGCGGCGGCGCTGCGCCGAGCTCACGTGATCCTGACCGGCCTCGGGCCGGTCAGCGCCGAGCACATCGCCGCCGCTCCCGCCCTTGAACTCATTCAGTGCGCCGGCCACGGCTTCGATTACGTGGACATAGCGGCGGCGCGCCGTCGCGGGATCGTCGTATGCAACATCGGCTCGAGCGAAGCCGAGGCGCCGGACGTGGCCGAGCAGACCTTCGCTCTCATGCTCGCCCTCGCCAAGCAGCTGATCCCCGGGCACATCGCGCTGACGCAGGCGGACTGGGCCCTGCCCAGGCTGCAGCGGTTCATCACTGAATTGCATGGCAAGACCCTGGGGATCGTAGGGTTCGGCCACATTGGCCAGCGCGTCGCTCGCCGCGCGGTCGCCTTCGACATGGCGATCGTTTACGCCGACCCGCTCGTCGCCGCGATCGACGGCGCGCCCAAGCGGCAAGCTCGACGTGTCGAACTCGACGAGTTGCTCCGCATCAGCGACTATGTCAGCGTGCACGCCCCGCTCACCGCCGCGACGCGGAATTTGATCGACGCCGAGCGGCTGGCCCTCGTCAAACCCACCGCTTTCATCATCAACACGGCGAGGGGCGCGGTGATCGATCAGGACGCCCTCGCCGACGCGCTCGAGGCTGGCCGCATCGCAGGGGCAGGCCTCGATGTTTTCGACCCGGAGCCGCCGACCGCCGCGCTCAGGCTGCTCAGGGCGCCCAACGTCGTCCTGTCGCCCCACGCGGGAGGCGTCACCCGCGAGACACTGGCGCGCATCGCCACGGCGGCGGCGGCGAACGTCGGCCGATACCTGGCGGGCGCCCCTCCGGCCGACGTCGTCTCCTGAACGAAGCGCCTTCGATGGCGACGTATTCGCCTGGCGGGGCGGCGAGTAGCGGAAATCGCAAGGTTGAAGCGAACTAACCGAATTTCTGGCGCGGGGTCACGGAAGGGGATCGAGGCGCGATCCGGAGAATGACTTTGCCGATGAAATCGACAAGCGGCGCTTTTCGTCCGCTTTTGCGTTGTCGCCCGGGTTTCTGCCGGTCCGCCGCCGTTTTTGTGGAAGCCAATGTTTAAGACAATGGCGCGCCACTCAGGACAAAACTGGGAACACTTATGTAATTGAAATTGCATTATAATTTTTCTTGCCTGAAATTGACCGCAAGTTCGAGGCCGATCTGGCGGGGGCGTCCCTGAGGCCGGAAAAAGTCTTCGAGAACAGTGAAATCGTCCGGCGTCCCGTTCGACCGGCGAGACATCCCTTCGTCCTTCCCCCCAACCTTGACGGACCGACACGAAAAATCGGCGGCCAATGGCTTGTCAAATCGTTCATGATATGTTCTACTGAATTTCAGAAGTTCATGAGAGCGCAGATGAACGAAGTATCTTTCACGCGCTATTTCCGGCTTCGTCCTGGACGAATTGAGTGCGACGCCGGCGGGTTGTGGGTCGGAGGGATTGCGCTGCTGGCGCGCGGCGTAAGGGGCGCGTGGACGAGACGCGATGAACGCGACCTCAACCGCGAACTTTCCAAGCTCTACCGCTTTCCGCTCGATTTCGCACGCATGCGCAGGGGCGTCGACGCGGTCGCCGGCGCGTTGGAAAGCGGGGACCTCGCCCGCGCGCAGAGTTCCGCTTTGCTGCTGCAACTTCCCGACCCTCCTGAGTCCGCGGGTTCCCAACCCGGCGTCTTGGAAAGGCAGCGTCTCCACTTGAAGCGGCCCGACGTCGCCGCGCATGCGATAATAGGCGACGGCCCGCGCCATGCGCAGGTTGTTGATCAGATTGTCGCGCCCCTGTCAGGAGAGGCCGGCGATCCCGCCCGGAGGTAAGAGTTCATCGTCCACGAAACTGGGATCGACCTGTTTGATTTCCGCGACGAGCGTCCGGTATTGGACCAGCGTCGCCTCCAGATCGGCCTGGTCGGCGAGCGCGCTGACGCCGAAAAAGCCGTCGATGGGCGCTAACGGAATAGCCGGCCCAGGGGCGTCCCGGAGGCCGGGGAACACGTCTTCGAGACGCGTGAAATCATCTGGCGGCCCGTTCGACCGGCGAGGCTCCGCTTCGTCCTCCTCTCCGCCCGCAAGGATGACGCGCGGCGCGTCGATCCCGGGTCGATAGACGCCGTCGTCGAGCGGGAGCGCGGGCGTCTCGCGGGACGCGGGCGCGCGAGGGGAGGCGGGCGCGGCGCCGAGCGCGGACGCGCCGCCGGCGCCGCCCGCCGTCGTCCATTACCCGCCGTCCGGTTGTCCCGCCGGGACGCGCGGCTCGGTCTCCCAGGCTGTCCCGCCTTTCTCCAGCGCGGCGACTTCCGCGAGCTTGGCGAGCGCTTGAGGCGTCAGGTCCGGCAGCGCGAGCAGGACGGTCTCAATGCCCGCAACACAGAGATCGCCGGCTTGAATCGCTGCCGCGGTCGCACCTCGCAACGCCCTCGCCCCGCCGCGTCGGCGCCGGCGCGCACCAGGTCCGCCGCGCCCAGCGCGACGCCGGCCTTGTCGCACGCGAGCCCACCGGCGCCGCGCGGGGCGAGCCGATACATTCGGATCAGCGGCAGGTACATCGGGAGGCGTCCATCCGTCCGACCGTCATGATGTTCTTGCTTTGTTCCTATGTCAAGAATTTCACAAATGTGGAATGCGGCGCGTCTGAAAATCAGAATGACGGGACATCGCAAGCCGGTCGTCCTGCGGAGGGTCGCGGACGGCGCCGCGGGCGGGCGGCGCGAGCGGGGTTCGGGCGATGCAAGCTCCGGTCGCCGAATCCGCCAACGCACCATCGCACAAAGGCGCCAAGTGCTCCGCGCGGTCCTGCGCAGTTCTCACGAAATGAATTTGACG
>CAVWKL010000280.1:0-3114 GCA_963755075.1 uncultured Alphaproteobacteria bacterium | reverse complement strand
GCCAAATTCGACCTTGCAGGTCCATTTGCACGGCGCGATGATGATCCGGCGGCGCTGCCGTCGGCGCTCGCCTTCCGCCGCTGCGTTGCATCCGCGGCCGTCGGGTTCCGCGCCGAAAACCGCGACCGCCCGGACGTGGGGCGAGGGAAGGGCGCGATGGGAGTCGAAGACCTTGACCAGTCCAACCCCGAGTGAGCGCGGCGCCGCCATGACCCCCATCCGCACGGCGATCATCGGCTACGGCCAATCGGGCGCCTGCTTCCACGCCCCGGTGCTCCGGGCGCTGTCCGCCTTCGCGATCGTCGCCGTCGTCTCCTCGCGACCCGACGACGTGCATGCCGACTTTCCCGGCGTCGCGGTCTATCCTGACGTCGCGACGCTGCTCGCCCGAAGCGACGCCGAGCTATGCATCGTGGCGACGCTCAACCATTTGCATCGCCCTCACGCGGAGGCCTGCCTGCGCGCTGGTCGCCACGCCGTGGTCGAAAAGCCCTTCGTCCTCAACTCGCGGGAGGGCTGGGCGCTCGACCGCTTGGCGCGGGACCGTGGCCTGAGGCTGGCGGTCTATCAGATCAAACGCTGGGACCGCGATTTCCGGACGCTGTCCAGAGTGGTCGCCGACGGCGGGATCGGGCGCCCGCATGCCCTCATTTCGCACTTCGATCGCTGGCGGCCGACGGTTCGCAACCGTTGGCGCGAGATGGAAGGCCCGGGCGCCGGCATATTGTGGGATCTGGGACCGCATCTGGTCGATCAGGCGCTGCTAATCTTCGGCATGCCCGCGACCATTTCGGCGCGGGTCGCCCGCGTCCGGCCGGGCGCGACGGCGGTCGATCACTTCCACCTCGTGCTCGACTACGGCGACCGTGTGGCGATCCTTCACGCCGACTGCCTGACATTGGGCGCCGGCCGGCGGCTCGAGGCCCACGGCGATCGCGGCTCCTTCGTCAAATGCGGAATGGACCATCAGGAGATGCTGCTGCGGGTCAAACGCGGCCCGCTCGACCCCGAGTGGGGACTCGAGCCGGCCGATCGCCGGGCGCGCGTGACCACGGTCGGCCCCGATGGCGCGGCGCACGAGGTCGAAGTCCCAGCCGAGCCCGGCGGCTACGAACGCTTCTACCTCGACCTCGCCGCCGCGATCCGCCAGGGCAAGCCGCCGCCGGTCGACGCCGTTTCCGCCACGCGGGTGATCGCCGTCCTGGAAGCGGCGATCATCAGCGCGCGCGAGGGCCGCTCGGTCGCCCCGCTCGGCGATGCCGAGGCCATTGCGCCGGCGGGATGAGATCCCCTGTTTCGACCTTGCCGCGATCCGCGCCATGATCTCGCCGGCGTCGTGCTTGGGCTTGCGGGCATCCGAAACGCAACGCGAACGCAAGGGGCGTCGCGGCGCGCCCATCCCGCTGGCGGGGAACGGAACGGCCATCGGCGGCGGTCGGAATTGGCGGCGCAACCTGCTATAGCGGCGGCGGATCGGACCGGCAAAGCGCGGCATGCGCAGCGTGATCGCGGCGCGCCAGTTTTTCTGCAAAATAGCGACGGGCCAAGGTTCCTTCCCGGGATTCAAGGCAATGAGGGGCGCGGTGACTGATACATTGTTCAACGTTTTTGCATGGGCGGAAGACCATGTCCGCTTGTTCCAGGCCGCCTCGGCCCTGGTCGCCATCGCGATCGGCGGCGGCGGTTTTCTCCTCGGTTGGTTGGTGCGTCATCAAAGAGAGCGGCGCGAACGGCGGAACTACCGCAGTCTCGTCAATGATCAGAAGATTGTCTTCGAGGCGCATCTGCTGCGGGAGACGCCCGACGGCGCGATCCGACTCGAGATCGACCAATGGGGCCCGAAGCATTCGGTCTCCGCGCTCTTTCATGATCCGGTTCTCGAGCGGGAGGTGACGAAGGTCGCAAGAAAGCGCGACGGCCTGGTCCTCATTCCCAGGCCGGGCCAATTGCTCATGATGGCGTCGTTGCGCGACGCCATCACCGGCAACGACTGGACGGCCAATCCCGCCGCTCTCAAGGGGCGCGCCGTGGAGGAGGACCAGGTGATCCTTGCGCCGGTCTCCTGGCCGGGGTTGCGAGAGACCTTCCTGTTGCGCGTCGTGATCTTCGACGCCGACTGGGTGGAACGGCTCAGCGATCCCAAGATCGTCGCTCGGATCGTGTCCGTCGACCCGTCATATCAATACCGCACGCAGTGGCTGCATGAGATCGCGCTCGCCTGGCCGCGGGAACGCCTGAAGACGAAGGACGATGCGATGATTTGGCAGGCGCCGATCAGGTCGGCGCGACAGCCCCTCTGAAAGCCTGCCCGCCCCGAACGCGGCCCCTCGGAGACGGGCCAAAGCGATCTTCAGATCGCGCGTGCAAGCGAGCGCCGATGCGCGAGGCTTAACGACGCGTTTTCATCCGCGGCGAACGCCTCCGCCATCGCCGCCGCCTGGAAGCGCGACCCTCACCCTCGAGTTTCATGTTCGACGCCCACCGTCCCTCGGCTCGAGGCGTCCGGCGTCGGCCTTTGCAAGGCGACCGCGCTCTCGAAGGATTTTCCGCGTCGCACGAGTTCGCAAGCCACGGTCGTCAGCGGCGGCGGAGGCTCCGCCCCGCCAAGCCGCTCCTGCAATCGTTGCAGCGCCCCGGCGGCGATCGCGGCCTCGTCCTGTCGAACCGACAGGACGCGGTTGGGCAGGAAATCCAGCATCGGGTGATCGTCGAATGTCCCGATGATCGTCTCCGCGGGGATCCGTCCAGCCCGCTGCTTCAGCCGCTGCGTCGCGCCTTCCAGGACCAAAAGCGAAGAGCAGATGAATGAGGCTGGCGCGGCGCCGTCCCGGTCCAGCACTCGATCCATGAGGTCGGCGCCGGCGGCCACGTTGTCCTCGGACGCCCGATAAATCATGTCCGGCCAGCCCGATATGCCCTCTTCGAGGCAGGCGGCCGAGAAGCCGCGGATGCGGTCCGCGATGCTCGGCGAGTTGGGGTTGGCGCACAGGAAGGCGGTGTCGCGTCCGCCTTCCCTAAGGATTTTGCGGGTCAGGGTCAGACATCCGGCGAAATTGTCGCTGGCGATGGAAGCATAGCGCGTCGTCGCGTAAGGGCGATCGATGATCACGATGG
>CAVWKL010000279.1:0-8289 GCA_963755075.1 uncultured Alphaproteobacteria bacterium | reverse complement strand
TGGTCAAGCGCGACTTGCGCCGGCGACGCGGCGGGCACGGGTCTGGGCGCTGGGAAATCGGCTCAAAATCGGCTAGGGGCGTGCGTCCGTTCTGGCGGAGGGAATGGCGAGCCATGCGCGTGAGTTTCGACGGCGGCCAGATCAGCGAGCGCGGCGTGGCGGTGGCCTTGTTCGACTACGCCGCTCAGGCGCGCGCGTGTCTCGGCGTCGAGCCGATCATCCTGCACGACGTGCGCGATCCGCCCGATCCCGCCCACGTGGCGCGGTTCGCTGCGGCGTTTCCGACCTTCGCCTACGCTTCCGACGACGAAATGCAGCGCCTCATCGCGCGCGAGAGGATCGACGTCGCCTATTTCCTGAAAACCCGGCGCCGGGATCCCCGCGTCTCCCGCTCTTGTCGGACCGCCGTCCACGAGGTGTTCAAGTTCTTCAATCCGCATGGCAATTCCTACGCCTACATCTCGCAGTCGCTGGCGGACACGATGACCGGGGGGCGCTATCCCGCGGTTCCCCTCATCGTCGATCCGCCCAAGCCCCGCGCGAGCCTTCGCGCCGCGCTCGGCGTGCCGGCGGAGGCTTTCGTCGTCGGCCGGCACGGCGCGCCGAACCAGTTCAGCATTCCCTTCGCGCCGCGGGCGGTCGAGGCGGCGCTGGAGCGACGCAAGACCCTGTGGCTCCTCCTCCTGAACACCCAACGCTTCACCGATCACCAGCGCGTCGTGCATCTTCCCATGACGCCCGACCGACAGGGCGTCGTCGATTTCGTCGCCTCGTGCGACGCCGGGCTCAACGCGCGCCGTGTCGGCGAGAACTTCGGGCTGGCGATCGCCGAATTCCTCGCCCAGGACAAGCCGGTGCTGGTGTGGGCGGGCGGGCGCGACCGCAATCACCTCGCGCTCGTCGACGACAAGCGCTTCGTCTACAAGACGCGCCGCGACCTCACGCGAATGCTTTGCGATCTCGAGCCTCGCGATTGGGGCGGCGCCTGGTCGGCGCGCGTCGCGCCCTTCGCGCCCGCGGCGGTGATGGCGCGCTTCGCCGAAATCTTCCTGCAGCCCGGAGCGCGCCGCTTTCCGCGCCTGCCGCCGGGATTCAATCTGATGCGTTCGGGCGCCAACCGCCTCGGGCGGCTGCGCGACCGGTTGTGGTGCGCGCTTTAGCGCTGGGCGCTAAGCGTCATCACCGTCGAGGTTCCGTGCGCGAGCACGCGGCCGCCCGCGTCCGTCACCTTCGCCTCCGCGGTGACGATTTGGCGTCCCTGGGAGACGATGCGCCCCTCCGCGCGCACCCGGCCGGTTTCGCTCAGGATCGGGCGGGTGAAGTTGGCCTTGGTCTCGACGGTCGTGCAGGAGACCCCGGGGGGCAGCGTCGACATGGCGGCGCATGTCGTGACGCTGTCGATCAGCGTCAGCGCCCAGCCGCCGTGCACCGTGCCCATCGGATTGAGGAGATGGGCGCCGGTCTCGCCCTCGAAAGCGGCGAAGCCGTCGCCGACCTCGACCAGCAGGAAACCCAGGGTCGCCGCGATCGGCGGGGCCGGCAGCTCGCCGTCGATCATCGCCTGCAACATCTGCCTCCCCGATCGCCGGGCGAGCTCTTCCGGACGCGCCACGCCGTAGACAATCGAAGGGGCGGCGGTCATGAGCGGTTTCCAATCCGTTGCATATGATGTAGATGCATATACAGATGATCGACCCCTCGCAATCCCCTCCCCGACCCTTCGCCGCCGAAGCGCGCGCGGCGCTTCAAGCCTGCTCGGGTTGGAACAGCCGTCTGGCGGCGCGCCGCATCGCCAAGTTCCTCGAGCGGCGCATGGAGGGTTGCGGCCTGAGCCTGGCTCAGTTCGCGCTGATGGGCCAATTGGCGAGCGCCGACGACGACACGATCGGCGCCTTGAGCGAAAGCATGGACCTCGATCCCTCGACGCTGTCGCGCAACCTGCGCGCGTTGGAGAGCGCGGGTCTCGTCGAGATCGCCGTCGTCGAAACCGATCTGCGCCGCCGCGCGGTCTGGCTCACCGAGACCGGCGTCCGTCGGCTGCAAGCCGCCTTGCCGTTCTGGCGGCGCGCGCACGCAGCCCTCGCCGAGCGCATGGACCCGGAGCTTGCGCCGCGGCTCGCGGGCGCGGCGGCGCGCTTGGAGGAGGCCTAAGCCGGCGCGGCGGACCGTAAAGGGCGAATCGGGCGGCGCGACGCCGCCTGCACAAGGAAGATGAGGAGACGCGCCATGGCGCTGTCGAAACTCACGCCGCTCATCCCTCGACGAAGCCTGCGAGCGGCGCTTGCCGCATTGCTCATCGTTGTCGAGGCGGCCGGCGCCGCGCGCGCCGACGTGGACTGGTTCCAAGACGCCACCGGGCGCTCGCGCGGCGACGACGACCTGCACGCCGACACCTTCGACTGCGCGGTGAAAGTCGGCAAGCCGCGAAACAGCCAGCCGACCTCGGCGGCGTTCAAGCGCTGCATGCTCGCGCGCGGCTGGCGCTACGAGAAGACCGAACCCGGCTACTACAACTTCAGAAAAGGGCTGATGTGCCGGCCGAGTTCGTTCCTCGGCATGTCCGCCGACGTGTGCACGCCCGAGTGAGCCGCCGCGAACCGCGCCGGCATGCGGCGAGGCTTTACGGCGCGGCCCACAATCCAGCGGTTGCGGGCCGCCCCTGGCGCGCGGCGCTCAACCCTTGCGCGGCCCGGGTTTCTTGGCCGGGCTCGGCGCGGGCTTGGCGGGGGCGCTCTTGAGGGCGGGCTTCGCCGCACTCTTCGGCGCCGCCTTGGCCGGGCTCATGGCGCGTTCAGCCCTCGGCGCGACTTCGCCTTCGCCGCGAACCTCGGCCTCCGCCATCAGCCAATGATCGAGATGGCGGCCGTGCGGACGACCTTCGCCCTCCCAGATAAAGTAGCTGCGTTCCTTGATCACCTGTTGGATTCTCGATGAGGCCCTCCGGAAGCATGGACCAAGACGAGTACGCCGAGCGGATCCCGGCCTTCACGCATCTTCGCCGACGCGGCAGGCGAATCACCGCAATGCAGCATAACCAAATTGGGCCGTTTCTGCGAACCGCGGGCGCCACGCCTCGGCGCTCGTCCATGATTTCAGCGACTTACCGGCCGAATCGGCGCCGCGCCGGCGAGCCGCGGGGGCTTCGAAAGGGGTGAAACGGGGGGAAGGAGCCGGGCAGCCGCGGACGAGCGCTCCGCCTTCGTCTGGACTTGACCGCGGCTTGGCGGCGTGGCTCCGATGAGGCCTCGCACCGGACTCGTGCGAAGCGCCCGTTTCCGCTTACCCTGTGGCCAGGCCATGAAAACCGACACGAACCGCATCGACGACGCCGTTCTCGCGCTCTTGCTGCTGGGCCTGCACGACGGCGACCGCGCCTGGAAAGGCTTCGATTGGGCGGCGATGGAGCGCCTCGCGGAGAAAGGCCTCATCAGCGAGCCGCGCGGCAAAACCAAATCCGTCGTCTTCAGTGAAAAAGGCTTGGCCCGCGCCCGCGAACTGTTCGCTGCGATGTTTGGCGCAGATGCGTAGATGTCGGCGAGCGCCGGCCGGGCGGCGCGGTGGGTCGGGCCGAGAGGGCGACAGCGCGAGGCTCGCTTGACGAGGCGCAAAGGAAGCGGGCGTTCCGGTCCGGGGCGGTGCGACTTCAATGGTTTGCGTGCGCTTTTGTGACCCGCGCGCGGTCGGCCTCGCCAGGCGCCCGCCATGGAAGAGCTCGGCGGGCCCGAGGCGGGCGCGGAGGGTTCTGGAGCGCCGCAAAAAGGGAAATAGGCGCCTGTCAACGTAATTCGGCGTCGGTTCGTCGCTTGGAACTAGACCCAGCGCGGCAGGACGGGGAATGCCTGACCGGCGCCGTGACGATCATACAGAACCCCATATGCGTGATCTAACGATCGAAACTTTTCTGGATTTCGCTGCGTCTCCAAAAATGCATGCGCAAGCACGTTCCAATAGCGTCTTATCGGATAGACAGTCTTGATCTCAAGCGCATCGGAAAGCATCTCGCAGAGGCGCGTGGGATCCGGGCCAACAACCAGGATCGCACCCGGGTAGTGTTTGAACCTATGGACGAAGCACGCGAGCGAGACAGCATCATCGTAACCGCTTCCGATCTGGGCGAATCTATAGCCGATGATCGCTACATGCGACGGCGCCTTATTCATAACCCATGACAACCGTCGTTTCAGTTCCTTGGCCTGCGATTCCGGGAGTTCCATCTCTGGGAGCCCCATGACCAGATCATCCGGCGGCAGATCTATGTTGAATTCGCGCAGGCCCGAAATCCAATCACCGAATTCGGGCGACCCATAGGCCCAAGGAACCGTTCCATGCATTTCAACAATCGCGTGTCTCGCCCCGCAAAACTCTCGGGCTAAGCCGTCGTGGTTGTAGTCTGCAATGATTGAACCGTCGAACACGCGGAAGACCTTATAGCTGTCCGTAGCGTTCCCTTCAGTTCGAGCAAGATATCTCGGACGAGCGAGGACATGCTTCAAGTGCAGCCGCGCAAAGGCATCAGGCAGGCGTTTCAGAATCTCGCGGAAAGCATATTCGTCGGCGCCCGGGCGCATCTCGCGACCAGGGAAAATGTCCCCTAATTCAATTGCCGAATAGTCAATCATGCGCTGTGTCAGCGCACCCCTTGGCGTGACGATGGCGGGGAAGGAACGAAGGTCGCGGAGATAGTCCAGCGGCGACTCACGCCAAAAATCCCGACCAAGCGGCGAAGACCCTGCCGATGCGCCAGCGCCCACAAGAAAGAGGCCCATGCGCGTGCACAGGCGCGCAAACATGCGTTCGAGCGTCGGAAGCTCATTGCGATGACGGATAAAGGTCACCCCATCGCTGCCTATGATCTCGGACCAATACCTCCCAAGAGTTTGCGACGCACGCCCCGGAGGGCGCAAAGGCCGGGAGCCCCTTGGGCGCGATCCCGGCCAGAGTCAGAACTTTCCAAAACTTTGCGGCTCTCACCACATTTACGTCGCACCTCAGCTACACCCCGTCGTCCCCCCGCACGTATCGCACTTCAAGCACGTCCCATTCCGCACCATCGTAAAGTTCCCGCACTCCGGGCAGGCTTCGCCGACGTAGCCCTTCATGCGCGCCTCGGCCCGCTTGTTGGTGGGGCTGGCCTCGGGCGCCGAGAATTCGAGACGAAGGTCGCTGTCGCCGGCCTTGCCGACTTCAACCGCCCGATCCGGGAAGTTTGAAACGTCGCCCTTCAGCGCGGTCGCGCCCTGGACGAGCCCATGCGCCCCCGCGCCGCCGACGCCCTGCACGACGCGCGCCTCCCCGCCGACGCCGCCGCGCACCAGCATCAGCTTGTCGGTCTTGGAGCGCAGGAGGCCCCTTGAGACCACCGAAGTCGCCGGCCGGCCGGCGCCGCCGCCGCTCGGCGCCTTGTCCTGAGCGACGCCGCCGCCGAGCACGGTGTTGCCGATCTCGCCCGGCGCGACGTGGGCGAGGTCGTTGCGGCCGAGGTAGGAGATCGCCAGTTCCCGGAAGACGTAGTCGAGGATCGAGGTGGCGTTCTTGATCGCGTCGTTGCCCTGCACCAGGCCCGCCGGCTCGAAGCGGGTGAAGGTGAAGGCCTCGACATATTCCTCGAGCGGCACGCCGTATTGCAGCCCGAGCGAGATGGCGATGGCGAAATTGTTCATCAGCGAGCGGAAGGCGGCGCCCTCCTTGTGCATGTCGATGAAGATTTCGCCCAAGCGCCCGTCGTCGTATTCGCCGGTGTGCAGATAGACCTTGTGGCCCCCGACCACCGCCTTCTGCGTGTAGCCGGTGCGCCGATCAGGCAGCTTTTCGCGCTCGCGCATCCGCTCGATGCGCTCGACCACCCGTTCGACGATGCGCTCGGCGACCGCGGCGGCGCGCGCCGGGGCGTTTTGGGCGATCAGCGCCTCGACCGCCTCGCCCTCCTCGTCGTCTTCGTCCTCGAGCAACTGGGCGTTCAGCGGCTGCGACAGTTTCGAGCCGTCGCGATAGAGCGCGTTGGCCTTGAGGCCAAGCCGCCAGGACAGCATGTAGGCGTCCTTGCAGTCCTCGACGGTGGCGTCGTTGGGCATGTTGATGGTCTTGGAAATCGCCCCGGAGATGAACGGCTGCGCCGCCGCCATCATGCGGATGTGGCTCTCGACCGAGAGGTAGCGCCTGCCCGTGCGCCCGCAGGGGTTGGCGCAGTCGAACACCGGATAATGCTCGGCTTTCAGATGCGGCGCGCCCTCCAGCGTCATCGCGCCGCAGATGTGGACGTTGGCGGCCTCGATCTCCTGCCGGGAGAAGCCGAGATGGGCGAGCAGGTCGAAGCCCGGCTCATCCAGCTTCTCCGGGGGGATCTTCAGCGCTCCCGTAAGGAAATCAACGCCGAGCGTCCATTTGTTGAAGACGAAACGGATGTCGAAGGCGGCCGCGAGGGCGCCCTCGGCCCTGGCGAGCGCCGCGTCGGTGAAGCCTTTGGCGCGCAATGTCGTCAGGTTGACGCCCGGCGCCTGGCCAAGCGAAGCATGGCCGACGGCGTAGCCGACGATCTCGGCGCTCTCGGCCTCGCCGTAGCCCAGCGCCCGCAAGGCCTCCGGCACGGCGCGGTTGATGATCTTGAAATAGCCGCCCCCGGCGAGCTTCTTGAACTTGACCAGCGCGAAGTCGGGCTCGATGCCGGTGGTGTCGCAATCCATGACGAGGCCGATGGTGCCGGTTGGCGCAACGACCGAGACCTGGGCGTTGCGGTAGCCGTGCTTGGCCCCCAGCGCCAGCGCGTCGCGCCAGGCGCCGCGCGCCGCCCCCGAGAGACCGCTCCAGGCGGCGCCGGCCTTGGCCAGCGAGGCGTGGTCGAGCGGCGTCGGGGCGACCGAGAGCTGCTCGTAGCCGTCGGCGTCGCCCTCGGCGGCGCGCTTATGGTTGCGGATGACGCGCAGCATCGCCTCGGCGTTGGCCTTGTGGCCGACGAAAGCGCCGAGCTTGGCGGCGATCTCCGCCGAAGTGGCGTAGGCGCGCCCGGTCATGATCGCCGACAGCGCCCCGCCGATGGCGCGCGCTTCGTCGCTGTCGTAGGCGATGCCGCAGGACATCAGGAGCCCGCCGATATTGGCGTAGCCGAGGCCGAGCGTGCGGTAGTCGTAGGAGAGGCGCGCGATCTCCTTGGAGGGGAACTGCGCCATCGCCACCGAGATTTCCAGCGTCAGCGTCCATAAGCGGACGGCGTGCTCGTAGGAGGCGACGTCGAACGTCCGCTTCTCGGGATCGCGGAACGGCAGCAGGTTCAGCGACGCCAGATTGCAGGCGGTGTCGTCGAGGAACATGTATTCCGAGCATGGATTGGAGGCGCGGATCGGCCCCGAGACCGGGCAGGTGTGCCAATCGTTGATGGTGGTGTGGTACTGGATGCCGGGATCGGCGGAGGCCCAGGCGGCGTAGCCGATCTTTTCCCAGAGATCGGCGGCCTTCAGCGTCTTGTGGACCTTGCCGTCCAGCCGGCGCGTCAGGTTCCACTCCCCGCCGGTCTCCACCGCGTGCAGGAAGGCGTCGGTGACGCGCACGGAATTGTTGGAGTTCTGGCCGGAGACGGTGAGATAGGCCTCCGACTGCCAATCGGTGTCGTAGGTGTCGAATTCGAGATTCGCATAGCCCTGGCGCGCGAACTGGATGACGCGCTTGATGATGCCGTCGGGCACGTCGTCGCGCCGCGCCAGCTTCACTTCGCGCCGCAGCGCCGGGTTCTTGTCGACGGCGAAGCAATCCTCGCCCGGGCCTTCGCAATTGACGCAGGCCCTGACAATCGCCTTGAGATGGCGCTTGACGATCTTGGAGCCGGTCACCATCGCGGCGACCTTCTGTTCCTCCTTCACCTTCCAATCGATATAGGCCTCGATGTCGGGGTGATCGACGTCGACCACCACCATCTTGGCGGCGCGGCGCGTCGTGCCGCCCGACTTGATCGCGCCCGCGGCGCGGTCGCCGATCTTGAGGAACGACATCAGGCCGCTCGAGCGCCCGCCGCCCGAAAGCTTCTCGTTCTCGCCGCGCAGCCTGGAGAAGTTCGACCCGGTGCCGGAGCCGTATTTGAACAGGCGCGCCTCGCGCACCCACAGGTCCATGATGCCGCCCTCGTTGACGAGGTCGTCGGCGACCGACTGGATGAAGCAGGCGTGCGGCTGCGGATGCTCGTAGGCGGATTTCGATCGGGTCAACTTCGCCGATTTCGAAGTCGACGTAGTAATGGCCCTGCCCCGGCCCATCGACGCCATAGGCAGCAATACGTAACTGAACCAGTAGAGGCACATAATA
>CAVWKL010000278.1:0-11538 GCA_963755075.1 uncultured Alphaproteobacteria bacterium | reverse complement strand
CGACGGTGGCGGCTTAACATCTGGTAGTGTTTTCTATCTTGATCCGACGACGCCCGGCCATATTACAAGCACAGTGCCCAGCACTGGTGGCCAGTATGTCGTTCAGGTCGGCGTTGCCCTCAGCACGACGGAACTCGACATTCAAATCGGGCCTCCCGTCCTGCTCGGCACCGTGGTGGGACCGTCCGGCACCTCGGGCCTGATCGGACCCAGCGGACCCTCGGGGCCGACTGGTCCCAGCGGAGCCACCGGGCCGACCGGGGCACAGGCCCCGCAAGCCTGGCAGTATGTCACCAACGGCGATGCTGGTCCTTTGGCACCCGGCACGCCGGCCTGCAACCCTACCGGTTCTTCGCCGAGGAGTTTCAGAAGCCCGTCGTCGTCGCCGGCTTCGAGCCGCTCGACGTCGCGCAGGCGATCCTGATGCTGGTGCGCCAGATCAACGACGGCCGGCACGAGGTCGAGAACCAATACGTCCGCGCGGTGACCGAATTCGGCAACGAAAAGGCGCAGGCCGAGGTCGCCGAAGTCTTCGAATTGCGCGAGAGCTTCGAGTGGCGGGGGCTTGGCGAGGTGCCCTACGGCGCGCTGCGCCTGCGACCAGCCTACCAACGCTACGACGCGGAGAAGCGCTTCGGCCTGGAAGCGAGGCCCGCGGAGGACAATCCCGCCTGCGAGTGCGGCGCGATCCTGCGCGGCGTCAAGAAGCCGCGCGATTGCAAGTTGTTCGGCACGGCCTGCACGCCGGATACGCCGATGGGCTCGTGCATGGTTTCGCCGGAGGGCGCCTGCGCGGCCCACTGGACCTACGGGCGCTTTCGCGAAGCGGCGAAGGCCGCGCCGCAACGAAGGAATGTCGCGTGAGCGTGCAACAGCCGATCCGCCGCAAGCTCGACGTGAAGAACGGCCGCGTCGATCTTTCCCACGGCGCCGGCGGGCGCGCCATGGGGCAATTGATCGAGGACGTTTTTCACGCCGCCTTCGACAACGATTGGCTGCGCGCCGGCAACGACCAGTCGGCCTTCGACGTCGAGGCCGGGCGCATGGTGATGACCACCGACGCTTTCGTCGTCACGCCGATCTTCTTTCCCGGCGGCGACATCGGCTCGCTCGCGGTGCACGGCACCATCAACGACATCGCCATGGCGGGCGCGCGACCGCTTTACCTCTCGGCGAGCTTCATCATCGAGGAGGGCTTTCCGTTCGCCGATCTCAAGCGCATCGCGACGAGCATGGGCGAGGCCTCGCGCCAAGCCGGCGTGCCGATCATCACCGGCGACACCAAGGTGGTCGAGCGCGGCAAGGCGGACGGCGTGTTCGTCACGACCGCCGGCGTCGGCGTGGCGCCGCCCGGCCTTGTTCTCTCCAGCGATGCGGCGCGTCCCGGCGATTTCGTTTTGGTTTCCGGCACGATCGGCGATCACGGCGTCGCGGTGATGTCGAAGCGCGAGAATCTCGAATTCGAGACGCAGATCCTTTCCGATTCGGCGGCGCTGCACGGTCTCGTCGCGGCGATGGTCGCGGCGGGCGGCGCCGGCATCCGCGCCATGCGCGATCCCACCCGCGGCGGGCTCGCCGCGACGCTCAACGAATTCGCGCACAAGTCCCGCGTCGGCTTCGCCATCGAGGAAGCGGCGATCCCGGTGCGCGCCGAGGTCGCCGCCGCCTGCGAGTTCCTCGGGCTCGACCCGCTCAACGTCGCCTGCGAGGGCAAGCTGGTCGCGATTGTCGCGCCTGACGTCGTCGCGCCGACGCTCGCGGCGATGAAGGCCCATCCGCTTGGGCGCGACGCCGCGGTCATCGGCCGCGTAGTGGAGGATCCCAACTTCTTCGTCGAAATGCGCACCTCGTTCGGCGGCGGCCGGATCGTCGATTGGCTTTCGGGCGAGCAATTGCCGCGGATCTGTTGAACCGCGATGCGCATTCTGCTCATCTGCCACAGCTTCAATTCCCTCTCCCAGCGCTTGCACGTCGCGTTGCGCGAGGCCGGGCACGTGGTTTCGGTGGAGATCGACGTCAACGACGCGGTCACGCGCGAGGCGGTGGCGCTCTTTCGCCCCGACCTGGTGATCGCGCCGTTCCTCAAGCGCGCCATCGCGAGCGAGATCTGGCGCGGCGTTCGCTGCCTCATCGTTCATCCCGGCGTTCGCGGCGATAAGGGCCCCTCGGCGCTCGATTGGGCGATCCTGGAGGGCGAGCGCCGCTGGGGCGTCACTCTGATCGAGGCGCGCGACGAGATGGACGGCGGGCCGGTATGGGCGTGGCGCGAGTTTCCGATGCGCGTCGCGACAAAGGCAAGTCTCTATCGTCGTGAAGTCGCCGAGTCGGCGCTCGAATGCGTCTTCGAGGCGCTGGCGCGGCTGCAATCGGGCGAGGCCTGCGCGCCGACGCCCGCCAATCATGGCGCCGGGCGCGCCCGCCCGGCCTGCGGGCCTGACCAGCGGCGCATCGACTTCGCCCGGCACGGCGTGGAGGACGCTTTGCGCATCATGCGCGCGAGCGACGGCTCGCCGGGCGCGCTCATCCGTCTCTTCGGGTTGGACTGGCGCGTGTTCGACGCCTCGCGCGCGGGGCGGCTCGCGGGCGCGCCCGGCGAGCCGCTCGCGCGCTCGCGCGCCGCTGTGGCGGTGGCCTTGCGCGACGGCGCGATGTGGATCGGCCAGGCCAAACGGCCGGGCGCGCGCGAGATCAAGCTGCCGGCGGCCCAGGCGATGGCCGCGCACATCGAGGGCCTCGCTTTCGCCGAAAGCCCCTCGCCGCTGCGTTACGAGCAGAACGAGGGCGTCGGCTTCCTCAGCTTCGACGTCTATAACGGCGCGTTTTCGACCGCCGATTGCGACGCGCTGTCGGCGGGGTTCGACAAGGCGCTCGCCGGCGGCCCGCGCGTCCTCGTCCTGCTCGGCGGCAAGGACTGCTGGTCGAACGGTATGCACCTCGGCGCCATCGAGGCGAGCCCGTCGCCGGCCGAAGAGTCCTGGCGCAACATCAACGCAATGAACGATCTGGTGGAACGCATCGTGCGCGCCGACGACGTGTGGGTCGTATCGGCGATGCGCGGCGCCGCGGGCGCGGGCGGCGTGTTTCTTTCGCTCGCCGCCGACGAAGTGTGGATGGGGGCGAACGTCGTCCTCAATCCGCACTACAAGGACATGGGCAATCTCTATGGTTCGGAATACTGGACCTATCTTCTGCCCAAGCGCGTCGGAGCGGCGCGGGCGCGCGAGATCGCTCAGGCGCGCCTGCCGATGGGGGTCGAGGAGGCGATGCGGCTCGGCCTCGCGAGCGCCCGCCTACCCGCCGACGCCATTCGCGCCGATGAGGACATTCGCGCCCGGGCGCGCGCCCTGACGGCCGACGCGGCGGGCCTGACGCGCCGCATCGAAGCCAAGCGGCGCCAGCGCGCCGAGGACGAGGCGGTCAAGCCGCTCGCCGCCTACCGAGAGGAGGAACTGGCGCGCATGAAGCGCAACTTCTTTGGCTTCGATCCGAGCTATCACGTGGCGCGGTACAATTTCATCCGCAAGATCGCCAAGTCGCGCACGCCTCTGACGCTCGCCGTCCACCGTTCGAGCGCGTTTCGCCTCCCATCCGAACCCGCGCCGCGCCAGCCGTGACAGGTTCGGGATTTCCGCCTTCGCCTCAGTGCAACTGAATCGACGCGTCGGCGCTGCGCGCCAGCTCCATTTGCGAAATCGCCACCAGGATTTCGGCGCGCGACTTGAGATCGGCCGCTTCGAGCAGCGCTTGCTTTTCCTTGGCGCCATAGGGGCTGAGCATCGCCAGGCCGTTGACCAATGTTTCATTCGAGGCCTTCTCGACGTCGTCCCAGTCGACCTTGACCTTGTTGGCCTGAGCGAACGCCCTGAGGGCTTCGACGAGGCCGTGGCGATCGACCGCGCTCTCGCCCAAGCCCTCTTCGAAATCGTCGGCGAAATCGGAAAAGTCGGCGCGCACCAGCCGGTACGGCGTCGTCGTCGTCTGTTCCCTCAAGATGCGAAAGCGCGCGACGCCCATCAGCGTGAGGAAGCAGCGGTCGTCGCCAATCTCCGCGTATTGCACGATGCGCCCGGCGCAGCCGACGGGATAGAGTTCGGGCGCCGGCGTCGGCTCCGCCTCGGCCTCGTCGCCGGCGCTCGGTTGGATCATGCCGATCAGGCGGTCGCCGGAGAGGGCGTCGTCGAGCATGGCGAGATAGCGCGGCTCGAAGATGGTCAGCTGGATCGGCCGGCGCGGCAACAGCAGCGCGCCCGCCAGCGGAAACACCGGCATCACCTTCGGCATTTCCTTCGGCCGGCGATAATTCCTGTTGAGCTTCATGGATTCCTGCTCGAGCCCCGCGCGCCGGGACGCTGGTTAGAAGAGGATCGCCGACAATTTGCGCCGCGCCGTGACGGCCGCCGGGTCCATCAGGCCCCAGGCCTCGAAGAACTGCAGCAACTGCTTGCGCGCCGCCTCGTCGTTCCATTTGCGGTCGCGCTTGATGATCGCCAGCAGACAGTCGGCCGCTTCGTCGCGCTGGCCCTTGGCGTTGAGCGCGAGCGCAAGGTCGAATCGGGCCTGATGATTGTCGGGGTTCTCCGCCAGCGCCGTTTGCAGCGGCGCGAGATCGCCGACCGCGGCGGCCTGCTCGGCGACGCGCACCGCCGCCCAGGCCGCGGCGAGCGCCGGATCCTGCTCCTTGCCCGCCGGCGGCGGCGCGGCCATCGACAGCACCGCCTTGGCCTGATCGAGGTCGCCCGCTTCGACATGCAGCTTGGCGAAGCCGCCGATGGCCTTGGGGTTGGTTTCGTCCTCGGTGAGGACGCGCGCATAGAGCGCCGCCGCGGCCGCGGCGTCGCCCTGGGCCATCGCGGTCTCAGCCTGCTCGAGAAGCTCGGCCGCCGCCGCGCCGAGCGGCCCGACCAGACGCTCGATGAAGCCGCGCACCTGGCTCTCGGGGAGCGCGCCCATGAACCCGTCGATCGGCTGGCCCTTGTCGAAGGCGATCACCGCGGGAATCGATTGGATGCCGAGCTGCCCCGCGACCTGCGGATGGTCGTCGATGTTCATCTTGACCAGCGTCACCTTGCCCTTGGCTTCGCCAACCGCCTTCGCCAGAACCGGCGCCAATTGCTTGCACGGGCCGCACCACGGCGCCCAGAAGTCGACGAGCACCGGCTGACGCGCCGAAGCGGCGATCACGTCCGCCTTGAACGACGCCGTGGTGACGTCCTTGACCTGGTTCGCAGGCGCGCCCGCGCCGTTGCCGCTCGCCATATTCCTTGCCTCCAAAACGCCTCGAGGGGCTCGCTGCCGACTAAATGGCGTCGCGAGCCCGATTATTCAACGTCCTCGCGTCCGCCGAGGCTCTCTTGGCCGAGTTCGACGACCACCGGCTCGTGCCCAGTCGCGCGCAGGAACGTGATCAGGTCGGCGCTCGCCACGCCGGTCGTGCGGGTGTTGACGAGCGGGTGAAAGTTGAGCCGTGCGTGGCGCATCATCGTCGCATCGAGCACGACGCAGACCCGCCCCGCGGCGTCGTTGATCGCGCCGAACGGCGTCACCGCTCCGGGCTTCACCCCCCAGACCTCATCCAGCAGCTCGGCCGAGCCGAAGGAGACGCGCCCCTGGGCGCCGATCCTCTCGTGCACGCGCTTCAGATCGACCGGGGTCTCCTCGCCGAGCACGAGCAGAAACAGCCGGCCCTTCTTGTCCTTGACGAACAGGTTCTTGACGTGCCCGCCGGGAATTTCGCCGCGCAAGGCCCGCAACTCCTCGACGGTGTGGAGGGGGGGATGCTCGACCGTCGACGAGGGGATTGCGAGCGAATCGAGATAGGCGATCAGGTCGTCGAAGGTGGCGGGCATGCCCAGGCTCGGCTCGGGACGATTGTCGCCGCGCTTGTAGCGGGGCGTAGCGAGCGCGGCAAGGCGCGCCCGTTAAGCGCCGCCTTGCGCGCCCAACAGCAGCGCCAGCCCGAAGGCGAGCACCAGCAGCGCCGCGACGAATTCGAAGCCGCGCGCGGCGAGCATGACGCGCAAATCGTCGCCCGCCGCCATGCGCATGGCGACCGCCTTGGCGAAGACGGCGGCCCAGGCGAGCGCGCCGGTCGTCAGCGCCGTGCCCAGCGACATGGCGAAGGTTGCGGCGACCCCGGCCATGAACAGCCGCTGCGCGAGCGCGAAGACGAGCACCAGAATGGCCCCCGAACAGGGTCGCGACCCCGCCGCGAGCACCGTCGCGACCGCGCCGCGCCAGGAAAAGGCCGCCCCGAGCGTGGCCGGGTCGGGGGCGTGCGCGTGTCCGCACAGGGCCGGTTCGATCGCCTCCTCGCCCGGCGCGTGGGCGCGAAACGCCGTTTGGCCGTTTCCGTTCGCCCCCGGCGCCAGGGCGCGCCCTGGTAAAGCGCGCCGCCGGCGACCGTCGCGCGGCGCGCGAAGAGCGCTCGCAGCGCTGCGATCAGCGCGCGCCCCTTGGTCCAGACGAGCCAAATGCCGATGGCGATAATGCCGGCGTAGCTCGCCAGCGCCAGCCCGTCAGCGGCGCGGTTCATCTCCGAGGAGGTGGCGTTGAAGATCAGCGCGGCGATTCCGACCAGCGCCACCGCGACCGCGCCCTGCAGCAGAGCCGCCAGAAAGGCGAGGACGACGCCGCGCCGCAGCGCGCGATCGTTGGCCATCATGTAGGAGGCGATCACCGCCTTGCCGTGTCCCGGTCCGGCGGCGTGAAAAACGCCATAGGCGAAGCCGATGCCGACGAGGCCCCATATGGCGGTCGGGTCGCTGTGCAGCGCCTTCACCTGAATCGCAATGAGATGGGTGAGCTGGGACTGCTCGGCGAGCAGCCATCCGGTCAGGCCGCCGCTCGCGCCTGCGCCGCCCTCGCCGCCGCCGACCTCGAACGGCCGATGCGCGAGCTGCGCCAGCGCCGACGCCGCGCTGGAGGCGAGGAGCGCCAGGGCCGCGGCGGCGCGAAGGGGGAGGGCGCGAGGCAAGCGTTTCACGGGCAGGCGACGATCACACGGCTGGCCATCTTGAAGCCGAAATTGGCGCCCGGCGCGAGGCCGCTGAAAAACGACTCGGTGAGCGTCTGTTTTTCCTCGCTCGCCAAAGGCTTCGGCCTGGCGATGGAGGCCGAGCAGCCGGGCGGCGCCGAATCGAGCGCAATCGCGTCCGTGTCGTCGAATTCGAAGTCGATGAAATATTCCGGGTCGGCGACAAACAACGTAAAATACTTGCCGGGCGGAGTTGGCGTCTTCAAGGGCAGGGTGACGTGGAACGTCACCAGATGGTCGGGGCGCTCCTCCATCCAATAGTCGGTGACGTTGCCGAAATCGACCGCCTTGCCGCCGATCTTGAGGGTGGTGAAATAGCCGATCTCGGCGAGGCCGCCGGCGTTTTCCTTGGCGAGCGGCGCGAAAATGTCCCGCGTGACCAGTTCGCCGGGCTTGGCGAGGCCTTCGGTGGCGAAGGACGAATACATTTCGTCGAAGACCCAATCGTGCACGACCGCGGCGACCTTGCCGTCGGGCGAGAAGGCGATGTGGCTGCGCACCGTCACCCAGACATGGGGATGGGCGAGCGCGGCGGTCGCCGCCAGGCAGGCCCATAGCGCGGCGATTGCGGCGGCTCGCCGGCGTCCGACCCCGCTCATGGGCTCCTCTTCCCCTGCGAGGGCGGACAGGGCGGGCGGCGCGGCGGCGCGGCGGTCTTGTCGTTCGGCATCAGAAGCTTAGCCTTCAACGCGCGTTTCCCCGAGATGTCGCGTCGGCGCGAGCGGCAGTCCCTTGCCCGCAAACTGCGGCGCCACCGTGGCCGGGCGCCTGGTTTAGGCTTTCTTTAGGCAATGCGCGCATTTTGATCTCATGGCGCGTTGCGTGTGGCCGAAAGCGTTGGGCGTGCTCGCCCTTTTCTCCCTCGCCGGATGCGGCTGGCTCGAGCGGCCGGAGCGTCCGGCTTGGCGCGCGCAGGCGGAAAACCTCTGCCTGTCGCGTGGATTGGTCAAACCGTCCGCTTATATCGCGCCGCAGCCTCCGATCGACGGGCCGAGCATTTGCGGGTTGACCCATCCCTTCAAGGTTTCGGCCCTCGCCGACGGGACGGTCGGCCTCGACAAGCCGGTGACGATCGATTGCCCGATGATCCCGGCGCTGGAGGGCTGGCTCGCCGACGTCGTGCAGCCCTATGCCGAGGCGCGTTTCGGCTCCCCCGTCGTCGGCCTGGAGGCGTTTGGCGCCTATAGTTGCCGCAGCGTCGACAATCTCGCCGGGGCGCAATTGTCGGAACACGCCTTCGGCAACGCCATCGACGTCGCCGGCTTCAAGCTCGCCGACGGGCGCGAGATCAGCGTCGTGCGCGACTGGAGGAAGACCGACAGCCAGGAATCGGCTTTCCTGCACGAGATCCACGCCGGCGCCTGCCAGCGCTTCACCACGGTGCTCGGTCCCGGCGCCGACGTGTTCCATTACAACCACTTCCATCTCGATCTGGCGATGCACGGGGCGACCAACACCGGCCCGCGCCGCTATTGCCGGCCTGAGCCGCCGCCGGACCTCATGCCGCCGCCGCCCCGCCCGGACGGCCTGCCGCCGGCGCCCGAAATCGACGAGCCGATGGACGTCGCCCGCGCCGCGGGGCGCGCCAGCTCCGGCCCGCTCGTTCTCACCGGCCCGTCCGCCGCCCTGCCGCCCGCCGCCTACGACAATCGCCCGGCGCCGCCGCCGATCCTGCCGGCCGAGGAGGGGGCGATCGATTCCTCGCCAACCTCGGCGATTGCGCTGTCGCGCGACGATTGACCGCGCGGGCCCTCAATCCACCGCCGACGTCGCGCCGCGAAAGGCGAAGGCCGGCGCGCGCTTTTCCTCGAAGGCGGCGCAGCCTTCGCGAAAATCCTCGCCGAGCGCGGCGTCCTCGACGGCGGCGCGGAACGCGGCGCTCTCCTCGCTCATGCCGCGGGCGATCGCGTCGACGGCGCGCTTGGCGCCCGGATCGACCTTTGGCTCAAGCGCGCGAGATCCGCGGCGTAGTCGCTGAGGCTTTGCGCCAGCGCCTCGGCCGGCGCGAGGCGGTCGACGAGGCCGATCGACAGGGCCTCGGCGGGCGCGACCCGCCGGCCGCTGAACAACAGGTCTTTGGCGCGCGCCGAGCCGACGAGTTCGACAAGGCGGCGCGTCTCGACGTGGCCGTAGAGAAGGCCGAGCTTGGCGGGGGTGATGGCGAGATAGGCGTCCTCGGCGCAGAACCTGAGATCGCAGCACATCGCCAGCGCCAGCCCGCCGCCGACCGCGACGCCATTCACGGCGGCGAGCGTCGGCCGATCGAGGGCGGCGAGCGCGCCGAGGCCGTCCTGGATGGAATCCACGTAGTCGCGCGTCGCCACCGCGTCGCGATAGACCTCGTGAAACTCGGCGATGTCCGCGCCGGCGCAAAAATGGCCCCCGGCGCCCTCGACGACGACGACCAGCGCGTCGGCGCACGCTTCGACCGCGCCGCAAATGTCGGGCAGCGCCCGCCACATCGCGCGCGACATGGCGTTGCGGCGCGCGGGGACGTTCAAGCGGATGCGCGCCAGCGGCGCATCGAAAGTCAGTTCAATTTCCTGCATGCCGCGACGCCGACGTTTTGCCAATGACCCCGACGCTTTTGACGCAAAAGGCGCCCTGGAGCAAACTGCCGGCCTGCCGTATGCGATCGACGCGGGCGATGTGTCGGCGAGACCGGCAGATCGCCGGCGCGTCTTCGCGCCCGCCGAAGGCCATGAGGGACGATGCAATGAACGACAACGATCCGCCGGAGGGCGGCGGAAGGCCGTCGCGGCTGACGCGCGCGCGGTTCGTCGCGCGCTTCGGCGGCGTCTACGAGCACGCGCCCTGGGTCGCCGAAGCCGCCTACGAGGCGGGCCTGGGCCCGGCCGAGGATGCCGCCGAAGGCCTGGCGCGGGCGATGGCGCGGGCGATGGCGGGGGGAAGCGACGCCGCCAAGCGCGCCCTGATCGCCGCCCATCCCGACCTTGCCGGCAAACTGGCGCTCGCCAAGGCGCTGACCGCCGACTCGGCGCGCGAACAGCAAAGCGCCGGGCTCGACCGGCTGAGCGCCGACGAACTCGAGCGCTTCGCCGCGCTCAACGCCGCCTATCGCGCCCGCTTCGGCTTCCCCTTCATCCTGGCGGTGAAGGGCAAATCGAAAGACGAGGTCCTCGCCGCCTTCGAGGGCCGGCTTCAACACGACGGTCCGAGCGAATTCGCCGCCGCGCTCGCCGAGATCGATCGCATCGCCGCGCTGCGCATCCAGGAGATCCTGTCGTGAGGCAGCCGACGCGCTTCGTTCGGGGCCGGATTCTCAGCTTTCGCGACGATCCCAGGCTGATGGGCGAGCGCGCCGCCGCGCTGATCGAGGACGGGGCGGTCCGCATCGAGAACGGCGCGATCATCGCCGTCGGGGAGGCGGGCGCGATTCTCGCGCAAGTGCCGCCGGAGGCGGCGATCGACGATCACGCCGGCAAGCTCGTCCTGCCCGGCTTCATCGACGCCCACATCCATTATCCCCAGACCCGCGTCATCGGCTCCTACGGCGCGCAGCTTCTCGACTGGCTGCAGAAATACACCTTCGTCGAAGAGCAGAAATTCGCCGACCTCGGCCATTGCGAGCGCGTGGCGCGCTTCTTCCTCGACGAACTGGCGCGCCAAGGCACGACCACGGCGGCGGTCTATTGCACGAGCCACCCTCAATCGGTCGAGGCCTTCTTCGCCGAAAGCGAAAAGCGCGGCGCGCGCATGATCGCCGGCAAGGTGATGATGGACCGCAATGCGCCGCCGCCGCTGCGGGACGCGGCGCAGCGCGGCTACGACGAAAGCAAGGCGCTGATTGCGCGCTGGCGCGGCCGTGGACGGCTCGACTACGCCATCACGCCGCGCTTCGCCGTCACCTCGAGCGAAGCGCAATTGGCCGCCGCCGGCGCGCTGGCGCGCGAATGCCCCGAGGCCTACGTGCAGACGCACCTGAGCGAGAATTACGCCGAGATCGCCTTCGTCAAGCGGCAGTTTCCCTGGGCCAAGACCTATCTCGACGTCTACGCCCGCTTCGGCCTCCTCGGGGCGCGCTCGATCTTCGGCCATTGCCTCGTCGAACTGCAGTTGTAGCAATACGGTCTTGTTGTCCTTCACCTACTCGTTTACGAGTAGTATTGCTTGTCATCCATGTTAATCCACTTGGCGTATGCCGAACCAGGAACTATGATGCAATCATCATGCGTTGATACCATCTACCACGCAATGCAGTTCCTCAAAACTTCACGAAGAAGAAGAAGTAGAAGAAGAAGAAGAAGATGCAAATGGCCAAGTTCACCTGATATCAACGTCCATGCACTGGCATTACCCGAAGACGCCATTAGGACTTGGCCAGCCGTTGCAGTAGTGGCATTGACTGCATTTCCCTGTATTCCGCCTACGGTTAGTTTCCAGACATGGTAATGTTATTGCATCCTTCATTCAGTTACGTATTGCTCTCGCTGGGCTGCACTTTGTATTGCAACCGGATCCCAAAAATGACTCCATCAACAAAA
>CAVWKL010000277.1:0-9745 GCA_963755075.1 uncultured Alphaproteobacteria bacterium | reverse complement strand
GGCGCGAGTTCGGCCCAGGCGTCAAGCAGCGGCGCCGGCATCGCCGGCCAAGGCGCGCCCGTCGTCGGGTGGGTCGGCTGATAGCGATAGCCCGTCGCGTCGGAGACCCAGCCGAGCGGCCCGCAATTGCTCATGCGGACCGAGAACGCCTTGCCGGTGCACGGCATGCGCGGTCGGAACAGCGGCGCGACGGCGAGGACGGCGCGCAAATCCTCGCGCAAGGCTTCCTGCGCGGCGCGGTCGAGGTAGCCGGGATAGTGGACGAGGCCGGGAACGATTTCGACCGCTGTTTTCATCGCTTTCAATCCCTTGCCTCGCCAAGCGTCGGCGCCTTCCCTAAGCGCCGGGCGCGGCGTATAGGAGGCCCGATTTCACAAACGCGCGCGGGGCCCGCGCGCTTGGCTGAGGGGATGCATGGCCGGTCATAGTCAGTTCAAGAATATCATGCACAAGAAGGGCAAGCAGGACGCGATCCGCTCCAAGCTCTTCTCCAAGCTGGCGCGCGAAATCACCGTCGCGGCGAAGCTGGGCCTCCCCGACCCCGGCATGAATGCGCGCCTGCGCGCCGCGGTGCTGGCGGCGCGCGCCGAAAACATGCCCAAGGACAATATCGAGCGGGCGATCAAGAAGGCGGCCGGCGCCGAGGGCGAGACCTACGACGAAGTGCGTTACGAGGGCTATGGGCCGGGAGGGGTCGCGGTCATCGTCGAGGCCTTGACCGATAATCGCAACCGCACCGCCGGCGAAGTGCGCTCCTATTTCACCAAGGCGGGCGGCGCGCTCGCCGAGACCGGCGCGGTGTCGTTCATGTTCGACCGCGTCGGTTCGATCGTGTTCGACCGCAAGGTCGCCAGCGACGACGCGATGCTCGAGGCGGCGATCGAGGCGGGGGCGGACGACGTCGTCTCCGGCCCGGACGAGCACGAAGTGATCACCGCGGTCGAAGCGTTGCGCGACGCGCAGAAGGCGCTCGAGGCCAGGTTCGGCGAGCCGCGCAAGGCGTCGCTCATCTGGCGGCCCCAGAATACGGTCGCGGTCGACGACGAAGCGGGCGAAAAGATTCTTCGCCTCATTGGCGCTCTCGAAGAAAACGACGACGTGCAGACCGTCACCGCGAATTTCGAGATCTCCGACGCGCTGATGGCCAAGATGCAGGGTTAGGCGAAGTTCGTCCGCCCTTTCTCGAATAGGCGCCGCGAAACCCCAACGGGCTTTCGCGGCGCTTCGTATCTCAGCCTGGCGGCGCGCCCTCAAGGGCTCGTCGGCGCCATCGGCGCCTCATCACCAGCAAACCCAGTGGCCCCAACGATTCCATCCGCAGTGGCGGTGGCGCCAGCCCCAGCCCGGGCCCCAATAACGATGCGGCCCCCAATAGGGGTGGCCCCAACCACAATGATAGCACCAGACGTGGTCGATATTCGACGACGCCATCGGCGGTTGCAGCGACGGCGACGACAGCGTGAAGGCCGAAGCCGAGCCCGCCGAAATCGCCAGCATCGCGGCGCCCGCCAGAGCCGCTGCGGCCCCGCCTTTCAGAACACGTGTGAACATGAGGTCCTCCTTTTTTCACCCACCGGCGCTAGTCTGCACAGTCCGCCTGAACTCGACGTGAATAAATTATGGCTGCCGAGGCTATCATCGCCGGGAAGAATCGTATTCGCGGACCGTCAAGTCCGTGACGTAATTCCGCCACAATCGATTTGAGGCTTTGACCGCGGCTATATTTACCCCCTCCAAGTCCTAGCGGCCGCTCGCCGCGGCGCAGGCGCGAGACTATTGCCCGCGCGGCGGTCTCGCGCGCCTTGTTCCCTTACGGTCCGGCGCGTCCCCTCAGCGCCGCCGCGCCGTGACGCCGAGGAGATCGCCCAGCCGGTCGAGCGCAACGCGCAATCGGTCGGCGACGATCGCGTCGGCGCGCCACGGCGTGACGATTTCGGCAACGTAGACGCGGCAGTCGCTCAATCGCGCCCCCTCGATGACGATGCGCGCCACGATCGGCCAAGCGGCCTCGCCCGCCAGTTCAGCGGCGAGGCGCAACTTGTCGCGCGCGTGGAGGGCGATTTCGCTTGCCGGCAAGCCCGAACGCGGGCCAAAGCCCTTCGAACCGATTGCCTCGGGCGCCATCGCGCGCAAGGCGTCGAATTGGGCGCGCTGATGCAACCGCCGCAGCGCCTCGCCGATCAGCCAGCGGATATCGTTCAGCTTGGGATCGTGCGGCGCGAGCGCGCGGGTCGCGCGCATGACGTCGAAAGGATCGAGCATGCGGCGCAACCGATCCGCGCCGCGCTCCGATATCTGGCCGCTTTCCGCCGCGCGGGCGAGCCGCTCGGGCGTCGCATCGAGCCGTTCGCGCTCCGGCTGGCCTTTCGCCTTCGACCGCCGCGTCGCCGTTTTCGCGCTCATTGGACCAGCTCCGCGCAGAGTTGGGCGGGAGAGGCGCAGTAGGAGGCGACGGGCTCGCCGCTCAAACGCCGGGGGATGGCGACGCTGACGAGTTCGACGTCGGCCGGCGGACGCTCATGGGCGCGCTTCAGATCGCAGAGATGCGCGGCGCAGGCGGCGACGGCTTCCTGGCGCTCGGTCTCGGCTTTCGGCGGGCGTCGGCGCTTGGCGGTCGGCATCGGCTTCATCTCCCTTCGAGGAAAGAGCGACGAACGGGGCCGACGGCCGCGTCGCGTTCACTCTTTGTTCTCATTTTCTGAACATCAGGAGCAATTGTCAAGAAATATTTCTGATTTTCATAATTGCGCGCATTCTGAAAAGCAGAATAGATAGCGCATGACCGTCGATTGGATTCGTGACGCCCTCAAAGATACCGGCAAGACCCGCAGCGGCCTCGCCAAGGCGCTCGGGCGTTCGCCTTCCGCCGTCACCGACCTACTCAACGGCTCGCGTCGACTGCGCGCCGACGAGATCGCGGTCGCGGCGGCCTATCTCGGCGTCGAGCCGCCGCGCCTGGTCGGCGGCGGCCGAGCGCCCGCGGCGGGCGGCAAGGTGCCGCTCGTCGGCTACGTCGGCGCTGGCGCCGTCGCCCATTTCTACGCCGACGGCCAGGGCCCGTTCGACGAAGTGGCCGCGCCCGACGCGGCTAGCGCCAAGACGGTCGCGGTGCAGATTCGCGGCCATTCGCTCGGCGCGCTGTTCGACAATTGGCTCGTCTTCTACGACGACGTGCGCGATCCGCCCGGCGACGATCTCGTCGGACGCATGTGCGTGTGCGGCCTCGCCGACGGGCGCGTTCTCATCAAGGCGCTCAAGCGCAGCCAGCTTCCCGGCCTGTGGATCCTGCTGTCGAACGCCGAGCCGCCGATTTACGACGTCGTGCTGTTGTGGGCCGCGCTGGTGCGCGAAATGCGGCCGCGATAGAGCCCGCCCATGTCCGCAACGCCGAAAGCAGCGCTCGACATCGCGCGGGCGCTCATCGCCTTTCCCTCGGTCACGCCCGCCGACGCCGGCGCCCTCGCCTACGTGAAAGGCCTGCTCGTCGAAGCGGGATTTGCCGCCGAAATCGTCTCGTTCGCCGCGCCGGGGACGCCGTCAATCGACAATCTCTACGCCCGCTTCGGCGCCGACGCGCCGAATTTCGTCTTCGCCGGCCACACCGACGTCGTGCCGCCCGGCGCGGCGGAAACGTGGCGCTTCGACCCCTTCGCCGGCGCCGTCGCCGACGGCCAGATCTGGGGCCGCGGCGCGGCCGACATGAAGGGCGGGATCGCCGCGGCTCTCGCCGCCGCGCTACGCTTCGTCGCCCGCGGCGCCTTCGCCGGCTCGATCAGTTTTCTCCTGACCGGCGACGAGGAAGGCCCCGCGGTCAACGGTACGGTCAAGCTTCTGGATTGGGCGCGCGCGCGCGGCGAGCGCTTCGACCATTGCCTGCTCGGCGAGCCGACCAGCGTCGCCGCGCTCGGCGATACGATCAAGAACGGCCGGCGCGGCTCGCTGACCGGACGGCTGACGATTTCCGGCAAGCAGGGGCACGTCGCCTATCCCCAACTCGCCGACAATCCGATTCGCGCGCTCGCGCCGATCCTGACCGCGCTGCAGGCGCCGGCGCTCGATGGGGGAACGCCGGAGTTCGACGCCTCCAATCTCGAGATCGTCAGCGTCGACGTCGGCAATCCCGCCGCCAACGTCATTCCCGGCGAGGCGCGCCTGATCTTCAACATCCGCTTCAACGATCTGTGGACGCCGGACGCCTTGAGGGCGGAAATCGAGCAGCGCGTCGCCGCGGCGGCGGCCGGCGCCCGCGTGACGTTGACCTTCGATCCGACCAACGCGGTCGCGTTCCTCACCCCGCGCGGCGCCTTCACCGAACTCGTCGCTCAGGCGATCGCAGACGTGACGGGGCGGCGGCCCGAGCTTTCCACCAAGGGCGGCACCTCGGACGCGCGCTTCATCAAGGACGCCTGCCCCGTCGTCGAACTCGGGCTCGTCGGCGCGACGATGCATGCGGTCGACGAGCGCGTCGGCGTCGACGATTTGGAGACGCTTTCGCGCGTTTACGAGCACACGCTGGAGCTCTATTTTTCTCGCGCGCTCTCTGCGTAGTCGACCCGCGCAAGATAGAGCCCGCAGGCCGGCGCCACCTGGCCGCAGCGGCTGCGGTCGGCCGCCTCCAAAGCCGCCTTCAGATCGTCGGCGCGCCACTTGCCGAGCCCGACTTCGACCAGCGAACCAACCATCGAGCGCACCTGCCGATGCAGGAACGACAAGGCGCTAACGGAAAAATCGACCCGCTCGCCCGCGCGCGCCACCTCGAGCCGCGCCAGCGTGCGCACCGGCGATTTGGCCTGACATTGCGAATCGCGGAAGGTGGAGAAATCGTGCCGGCCGAGGAGCGCGCGCGCCGCCCCCTGCATCGCCCCGGCGTCGAGCGCGCGCTTCACATGCCAGGCTCGACCGCGCTCGATGGTCAGCGGCGCGCGCCGGTTGACGATGCGGTAGAGGTAGGAGCGCATCGCCGCGTGGCGGCGCGCGTCGAAATCCTCCGCCGCACGTTCGGCTTCGATGACCGCGATCGGATGGGGAACGAGATGGGCGTTGATCGCCTCGCGCAGGCGCCAGCCGCGCCAGTCGCGTTGCAGATCGACGTGGGCGACCTGTCCCATCGCATGCACGCCGGCGTCGGTGCGGCCCGCCCCGTGAACGACGAGCGTTTCGCCGGTCAGCGCCAACAGCGCCTCTTCCAACGCCTGCTGGATCGAAGCGCCGTTGTCCTGGCGTTGCCAGCCGGAAAAATCCGTTCCGTCGTATTCGACCGTCAGCTTGTAGCGCGGCATCGCCGCGGCTCAAACCGTCAAGACGATCTTGCCGACGTGGGCGGAGCTTTCCAAGCGCCGGTGCGCGCTGGCCGCCTCGGCGAGCGGAAAGGTCGAATCGATCACCGGCTTGCAGCGGCCCTCGGCGATGAGCGGCCAGACCTTGGCGCGCAAAGCATCGGCGATGGCGGCCTTTTCCGCCGCCGAGCGCGGCCGCAGCGTCGAACCGGTGTGATAAAGGCGCTTGGCCATGACGACGTGCAAGTCGATGGCGACCTTTGGTCCGTGCAGGAAAGCGATCTGCACGATGCGCCCGTCGACCGCCGCCGCGGCGTAGTTGCGCGCCACGTAGTCGCCGCCGACCATGTCGAGAATGACGTTGGCGCCCTTGCCGTCCGTCGCGGCAAGCGTCGCCACGACGAAGTCTTCCGTTTGGTAATTGACCGCAAGGTCGGCGCCGAGCGCCAGGCACGCCTTCGCCTTTTCGTCCGAGCCCACGGTCGCGATCACGCGCGCGCCGAACGCCTTGGCGAGCTGGATCGCCGTCGTGCCGATCCCCGAGCTTCCCCCGTGCACGAGCAGCGTCTCATGCGCCTTCAGCGCGCCGCGCTCGAAAACGTTGGTCCAGACGGTGAAGTAGGTCTCCGGAATCGCCGCGGCCTCGACCGGGCCGAGGCCTGGCGGAATCGGCAGGGCGTTGGTTTCGTGCGCGAGGCAATACTCGGCGTAGCCGCCGCCGGGAACGAGCGCGGCGACGCGCGCGCCGAGCGCGTGGCGCAACGCGCCTGGCCCGAGCGCGACCACCTCGCCGGCGATTTCCAACCCGAGGACGTCGGAGGCGCCGGGCGGCGGCTGATAGAGGCCTTGGCGCTGCAAGACGTCGGGCCGGTTGACGCCCGCCGCCTCGACCTTGACGAGGATTTCGCCCGCGCCCGGTGTCGGGCGCGGTCGGGATTGAATCTCCAGCGCCTCCGGCCCGCCTGGGCGGGTCGCGAGAATGGCGCGCATGATATCGGGCAGATTGGCCATGGTTTCGACCTCGCAAAGATTTCGCGCCTTGTCGGACGCCGAGAGCCCGCGAGTCAACGCGCCAGGGCGACCGGCGCGCTCACGCCGTCGAGGGCCGGGGCGGCGCGGAACGCCGGCAGCGCTTCGGCGCGCGCGCAAAACGCGGCAAGCCGGGAATAGGGCGCGGCGTCGACGAGATCGGCGAGCAGGGTTTGGGTGAAGCCGAACGCACAGACGACGCTGATGTCGGCGACGCCGAGATCGCCTGCGCCGATCCAGCCGGACGCCGGCGCCTCGCGCTCGAGCGCTTCGAGCCCCGCCGCCAGTTGTCGTTCGACCCTGGCGATCCAGGGTTCATGCCGCTTCTCGGCCGGCCGCAACATCCGCTCATAGTGGCGCTGCACCGCCTTCTCCATCACGGTCAGCGCGACGCCGGTGGCGCGGGCGGCGGCGAGCCGCGCGGCCGGCGCGCGCGGCGTCAACGCCGCGACCGCGGGCGAGAGGTCAGCGAGATAGTCGAGGACGACGCTCGAATCCATCAGCACCGCGCCGTCGTCGGCGACGAGGGTCGGCGCTTTGAGCAGCGGATTGATGGCCGCAAATTCGTCGATGTGGCGGAAGAGCGAGATCGGTCGATGGGCGAACGGAACGCCGGCGGCGATGAGCGCCACCGCCACGCGTCGCACATAGGGCGAATCGAGCATGCCGATGAGTTCCATGACGGGATCGTCCTTTCCCAGGCGGTCGCAGAACGGGCAGGACTTGCTCCGAGGCCGGGCGTTCGTCAAGCCGGCGCGGCCGCGCCGGCCGACGAAGGCCAAATGTCGCCGCGCCCCCTGCGGCGACGGATTGGGCGCCGCGCATCGCCATGAACATCGACAACCTCTTCCAGACATTGTACTGGCCTGCCTCGGACGGCCATCCGCAGACGCCCGCGCTCGAGGCGACGCGACGCCGCAAGACGAGAAACGCCACGAGGCGCCATGCGGTTCAAGATCATCGCGCTCGACCTCGACGGCACGGCGCTCGAACTCGAGGGAAACGATTCGTCCGCGCACCAAGGCGGCGGTCGCCTCAGCCCTGGCGCAGGGCGTCGAGGTGGCGCTGGTCACCGGGCGCCATCACGTGGCGACGCGCCCCTTTCATCTCGAACTGGGACTCAAGGCGCCGGCGATTTGCTGCAACGGGGCCTATGTCTACGACTTCGCCGCCGAGGCGACGCTGACCGGCGACGCCTTGAGCCAAGCCCAAGCGCGATGGTTGCTTGACGCGTGCCGGACGAGCGGCGGGCACACCATGATCTACACCGACGAGGCGATGACGTTCGAACGCTATAATGACCACTTGCGACGCCTCCTCGCCTGGGCCGCGACCTATCCCGCCGCGATCCGCCCCGACATCCGACACGTCGAGAGTTTCGACCGCGTGATCGAGGAGGCGCGCTTGATCTGGAAATTTGTCGTCGCTAACGACGACCTCGGCGCCTTGGCCGCGTGGAGCGCGCGCATCCACGACAATCCCGATTTGAGCGTCGAATATTCGTGGATGAACCGTCTCGACATCGTCCGCAGCGGCATCAGCAAGGGCCGCCGCCTGATCGAATGGGCCGGCGCCCGCGGCGTCGCGCCGGCCGAGATTCTCGCCTTTGGCGACAACCAGAACGATCTGAGCATGATCGAAGCGGCGGGCCTCGGGGTCGCCATGGGCAACGGCGACGAGGCGGCCAAGCGCGCCGCCGCCCTGGTCATCGGCGACAGCGACTCCGACGCGCTGGGCGAAGCCATCGAGCGGTTACTCGGGGGATAGAATCGGACGCTTGACCCTTGCGCCGGCGAAGGCAATCGACCCGCCCAAAACGTTCGCCGGCGGCGCGCCGATGGCTGAGATTGGCCGACAACGGAATGGCGGGTTCCGCACGACGGGAAGGTGAAGCGGACGTTCGCTCCTGTGGCGTTGCGGCAGCGCGTCAATCCAAAGCGAGCGTTGGCGATTTGGAGTCACGAAAAAGTACAACGGGTCAATATCGGGATGCGACCTGTTGTCGCACTCGCAGCGCGCCGATCGGCGTCAGGACCACGCGCGAATTACAGCCTTCAAATCGGAATCGGCGAGCGGCTTCCTATCGGAATGTGCGGCCGGCTTCGTGGGAATCCGCAAGGGACTACCGCGACATGATCAATTCCGGCTCGGCGGCGCCGCGCTATACCGCGGGCGCGATCGCCGCCTTGACCATCGGCGTCAACTTCGTCATCGAGAGGAGGCTGGCGATCCATTCCCGAGGCCAGGGAGAAGGCGCACGAGCGGGTCATCCCAAGACGATTCCGTCATCCTCGACATTCGTTCGATGCGCATCGCCGTTCGCACCGAGGCCGGCGAAGGGCCGGTTTTGGTCGACGACGTTTCCCTGACGCTGAGACGGGGAGAGGTTATCGGCCTGATCGGCGAATCTGGCGCCGGCAAGTCGACGATCGGCTTGGCCGCGATGGGCTACACCCGCCGCGGTTGCCACATCGTCGGCGGCAAGATCATCGTGGACGGCGCCGACATTCGCGCAATCAGCGCCGACGCGCGACGCGCGTTGCGCGGGCCCAAGATCGCCTATATCGCCCAAAGCGCCGCGGCGTCGTTCAATCCGGCGCACACGCTGATGGCGCAGGTCTGCGAGGCGTCGATCCGCCACGGCGTCCTGACGCCGGCGGAGGCGCGCGCCGAGGCGATCAGCCTTTTCAAGCAGCTCGATCTGCCGAACCCGGAGACCATCGGCGCGCGCTATCCCCACCAGGTCTCCGGCGGACAGTTGCAGCGCGCGATGGCGGCGATGGCGATGGTCGCCAAGCCCGATATTCTGATCTTCGACGAGCCGACCACCGCGCTCGACGTGACCACGCAAGTCGAGTGCCTCGCCGCCTTCCGCAAGCTCATTCGCGGCCATGGCGCCGCGGCGCTCTACATCACGCACGACCTCGCCGTCGTCGCCCAGATTGCCGACCGGATCATGGTGCTCAAGCGCGGCAAGATGGTCGAACTCGGCGATTCCCGGCAAATCCTGCAAGAGCCGAAAGAGGAATATACCCAGCGTCTGGTTAGGGAGCGCGTCGCCGGCCACAAGTTCGTCGAGGCGAGGCGCGTGGGCGAGACGCCGATTCTCGCCATTGACCACCTCAGCGCCAACTATCCCGGAGCGCCGGAGGTCATCGACGACGTCAGCCTGGACGTGCGCAAGGGGGACACGCTGGCGGTGGTGGGCGAATCGGGCTCGGGCAAATCGACCCTGGCGCGCGTCGTCACCGGGCTGCTGCCGCGCAGCGCCGGCGACGTGCGATTCGACGGCGTGAGCCTGCCGCCGCGCCTGAAGGATCGAACCCGAGACCAGCTTCGCCGGGTGCAGATGATCTATCAGATGCCCGACGTCGCGCTGAACCCGCAGCACACGTTGCTCGACACCATCGGGCGGCCGGTCGCCTTCTCTGCTCATGGCT
>CAVWKL010000276.1:0-5631 GCA_963755075.1 uncultured Alphaproteobacteria bacterium | reverse complement strand
CTTTGAAACTTCCGTCCGTGAATCGCAGCACGATTCGCCCGTCGGCGGTCTCCTGCGCCTCGACGGCGGTCACGCCGGGCACTCTTTCCCCCATGCTCTTCAAAATCTGATCGAACACGTCGCGATGGTTTTCGTATAGATAGCGCGCGACGAGGGGCAGATTTTCGCCTTGAGCCGAAAGATGTTCCGCGAAGCCGGCGTCCTGAACCGTTCTGGCCGCGCTGATGTGGAAATCGGACACGTGCCAGTTTTCGATCAGGCTGCGCAGAGCGCTCGCGGCCTCAAAGCGTTGAAACTGCCCCAAACCTTTGATTGCCAGAATGTCGGGAGATTCCAGGCGTTGCATCTCTCGGTCGACCGACTGCGCGGCGGGGCCGATGTCAGCCTCGTTTTTGATGGCTTCCCCAACGCCATTTTCGAACCGAAGAAAATTGTAGGGCTTACCGCCCCCAAAACGGGTGTATCGCAACTGCTCCTTGACAACGCTGACGTCGCCCTTCTTCGACCCGATCTCGACCTGATACGTAACGGTGCGCTCGCTGCTCTTGTCGCCGATTTTTAGCGGCATTCTTATCTTGAGTTCGATTTCGATGGTTTCTTCGGAATGGCCACGCGTGGAGACTTCGCGAAAGCCGCCTCGGCGCGCCAATGCGGAACGCACGTTGTCTTTCAAACAATCGCGAAGGAACCCGAAAACATCGAACAGCGTTGACTTGCCCGAGCCGTTCGCGCCGACAAGAACCGTGAACGGCTGAAGATCTTTCAGCGTGACGTCCTGAAATGTCTTGAAGTTCTTGAGGCGGATTTGCTCGATGCGCATGGAACTCCCTACCGCCACGCCCTCACGTCGACGAACCGCCCGGCGATCGCCGCCGCCGCCGCCATCGCCGGCGAGACGAGGTGGGTGCGGCCCTTATAGCCCTGGCGGCCCTCGAAATTGCGGTTCGAGGTCGAGGCGCAGCGCTCGCCGGGCGCGAGCTTGTCGGGGTTCATCGCCAGGCACATCGAGCAGCCGGGCTCGCGCCATTCGAAGCCCGCCGCGGTGAAGATCTTGTCGAGCCCCTCGGCCTCCGCCTGCGCCTTCACCAGCCCCGAACCCGGCACGACCAGCGCATTGACGCGCTCGGCGACCTTATGACCCTCGACGATCTTGGCCGCCGCGCGCAAATCCTCGATGCGGCCGTTGGTGCAGGAGCCGATGAAGGCGCGGTCGATGGCGATGTCGACGATCCTCTCGCCGCCCCGCAGGCCCATGTATTCCAGCGCCCGCTTGATCGAGGCGCGTTTTTGCTCGGTCGCGCCGTCCTCGACGCGCGGCACGGAGCCGCCGACCGCCACGACGTCCTGGGGGCTCGTGCCCCAGGAGACGATGGGCGGCAGATTGGCCGCCTCGAGCCGCACCTCGGCGTCGAAATGCGCGCCCTCGTCGGTGATCGAGCCCATCCCAATAGCGCCGCGCCTCGTCCCACAGCGCGCCCTTGGGCGACTTCGGCCGGTCCTTGAGATAGGCGTAGGTCTTCTCGTCCGGCGCGACCATGCCGGCGCGCGCGCCACCCTCGATCGACATGTTGCACACCGTCATGCGGCCTTCCATGGTCAGCGCGCGGATCGCCTCGCCGGCATACTCGATGACGTGGCCGGTGCCCCCCGCCGTGCCGATCTGGCCGATGATGGCGAGGATGACGTCCTTGGCGGTGACGCCTTCGCCGAGCGCGCCATCGACGGCGACGCGCATGTTCTTGGCCTTGGACTGGATCAGCGTCTGGGTCGCCAGCACGTGCTCGACTTCCGACGTGCCGATGCCGTGGGCGAGCGCGCCGAAGGCGCCGTGGGTCGACGGTGTGGCTGTCGCCGCAGACGATCGTCGTGCCCGGCAGGGTGAAGCCCTGCTCCGGCCCGATGATGTGGACGACGCCCTGGCGGGGGTCGAACTCGTTGTAATATTCGATGCCGAATTCGCGCGCGTTCTCGGCGAGCTGCTCCACCTGCAGACGGCTCTCGGGATCGGCGATGCCGCCGCTGCGGTCGGTCGTCTGGATGTTGTGGTCGACGACGGCGAGCGTCTTCTCCGGCGCGCGCACCTTGCGCCCCGCCATGCGCAGCCCCTCGAAGGCCTGCGGGCTCGTCACCTCGTGCACGAGATGGCGGTCGATATAGAGGAGCGACGAGCCTTCGGCCCCGGTCTCGATGACGTGGTCGTCCCAGATCTTGTCGTAAAGCGTGCGCGGCTTGCCCATGAATTGCTCCGGCGCCGTTCGAGGCGTGAGGGATGGCTTCGAGCCGCCTTCTAAGCCGATTGCCGGCAAGAAAAAGAGGGCGCGCGCCGACCGCGGCCCGCCTCGTCAATCCCGGCCGCGCCCCACGCCTGGAATCTCTCCCGGCGCGGCCAGGATCGCGCGCTTGAACGCCTGCGCGCTCGCTTCCGGCAGCACGCCGTCGAGAATGAGGCGCGAAAGGCCGTGGACCAGCGACCAGGCGGCGATGGCGGCCGCCTCGACGCCCTCGCCGTCCGAGGCGCGGGATTCGACGCCGCGGCGCAGCTGGGCGAACGCCTCCTCCGCGGCGGCCTTCAGCTCCGGATAAAGCTCGCGCTTGGCCATCAGCGGCGAGAACATCAGCCCGAACATGCCCGGCCGCGCCAGCGCGAAATCGACATAGGCTGCGCCCATCGCCGCCAGCGGCTCGCTTTTGCGCCCGGCCGCGGCGAGCGCCGCGCCGAATTCGCGGAAGCCCTCGGCGGCCACGGCGGCGATGAGATCGTCCTTGTCGCGGAAGTGCCGATAGGTCGCGGTCGGCGAAACGCCGACGCGGCGCGCCGCCTCGCGCAGGCCGACGGCGCCCTGGCCGCCCTCGTCGAGCAGCGCGCGGGCCGCCGCGATCAGCGCCGGACGGAGATTGCCGTGGTGGTAGTGCAATCGTTCTGATGTTGACACGAATCACATTATGCCTTAGTTTACGGCGTTAACATAGTCCCGACACGTCTCGATCCGACTGTGGAGAACGCGGTGAAAACCTTTCTCGTCGTCCACCTCGGTCTGGCGCCGCTCATTGTCTTTTGGATCCTGCTGGGCCTGGCGACGCCCAGCGCGGCGATCGCGATCGGCCTCGCGGCGGCGATCGCGCTCGGCGTATGGCGCGCGCGCCGCGGCGAAATCTTCATTCTGGAAATCGGCGGCCTTGCGACCTTCCTCGTCATGGGCGCCCTCGCGCTGGCGGCGCCGGCGTTCCTCGCCGGCGCGGCGCTATGGCTGTCGTTTGCCGGCCTCGGCCTGACCGCGCTCGCGAGCGTCGCGCTGCGGCGGCCGTGGACGTCCGACTATTCGCGCGCGGCCTTCGCCGCCGAATCGCAAAGCCCGCTGTTTGACGTCGTCAATATGTTGATTTCCGGCCTCTGGGGCGCGCTGTTCACCGCCGACGCCGTGGTTCTCGCCCTGCACGCCGGGCCGCTCGCCACGACCGGGCTCTTTGCATTCGGGGCCGTGGCGTCGATCTTCGGACCGAAGGTCTTCGTCCGCATGGTCGTGCGGCGCATGATCGATACGGCCGAGGCCTATCGTTGGCCGGCCCCCGGGCTTGGCGGCGCCAAGGGCGAAGGCGAGGTCGACGTGGCGGTGGTCGGGGCCGGAATTGGCGGCCTCACCGCGGCGGCGCTGCTCGCCGACGCCGGCTTGACAGTCGCAGTCTTCGAAGCCCACGTCGCGCCGGGCGGCTTCTGCCACACCTTCCTGCGCAAGGCGCGCCACCAGGGGCAGCCCTGCCTCTATCGCTTCGACGCCGGCCCGCATGATTTCTCCGGGCTCGGTCCCGGCGGCCCGCTTGCCTCCACCCTGCAGCGCCTCGGCGTCGCCGATCGCTTGGACTGGCGCCGGCTCGATCACTCCTATCGCCTGGGCGATCTCGCGATCGACGTGCCGCGCGACTGGCGCGACTACGTCGCCCTGCTCGGGCGCCTCTTTCCCGCTGACGCTGCCGGCTTGGCGACGCTGTTCGCCGAAATCCGCGCGATCCTCGAGGGCATGCAGGCAACCGGCCGCGACCGCGGCGGCATTCCCGGACTGCCGCGCGACGTCGAGGCGATGCTGGCGTTCCCGCGCCAGCATCCGCTCGCCGTCCGCTGGATGGACCGGCCGTTCGACGAACTCGTCGCCCGTCATATCGCCGATCCCGAGGCGCGGCGCGTCATCCTCGCGTTGACCGGCTACATCAGCGACGGCCGAGAGGCGTTGAGCTGCGCGCAGATGGCGCCGCTGTTCGGCTATTATTTTCACGGCGGCTACTATCCCGCCGGCGGCTCCGGCCGTCTCGCCGACGCGCTGGTCGAGGCGATCGAGACGCGCGGCGGGGCGGTGCTCTTGAAGACGCGCGTGGCGCGCATCCTTGTCGAGCACGGGCGCGCCGCGGGATTGGAGCTGGCGGACGGAACGCGCATCAAGGCGGGCGCCGTCGTCGCCAACGCCGATCTGAAGCGCACGTTCCTCGAACTCGTCGATGCCGAGCTTCTGCCGAGGGATTTTCGCGCGCGCCTCGAAGCGGCCGAGCCTGCGCCCTCGGCCTTCATGGTCCATCTCGGCGTCGACTATGTCCCGGATTGCCGGCCGGCAATTCTCGTGCGCGGCGACCATTCGATCTACATCGAAGCGCTGTCGAAAATTGACCCCAGCGCCGCGCCGGCGGGTCATGCGACCATCAGCTTGATCAAGCTCATCCCCCATGCCGAGGCGCGCGCCTGGTTCCCCTCTGGAGGCGACGACGAGTGGAAGGCTTGGCGCGGCTCCGACGAATACGAGGAGCGCAAGCGCGCGCTCGGCGATGCGATGATCGCGGCGGCGGAGGCGGTCCTGCCCGGCCTCTCCGACCATATCGTCTATCGTTCCGAGGCGAGCCCGGTGACCTACGCGCGCTACGATCTGGCGAGCGCGGGGGCGATCTACGGCGTGGCGCAGTCCGCCCGCCTCAGGGGCGCCAAGAGCCCGATTCCCGGCCTTGTCGTGGCGGGCAGCGCGACGCATGGCCCCGGCGTCGAGGCGGTCGTCATCTCCGGCGCGCTCGCCGCCGAGGCTCTGATTCCCGGGCTGCTCGCGCGGCCTGTCGAGCCGAGCGAGGTCGATGGCGCGCCGGCGCCGGTCGTGACCAAGGCGGCCTAGGGTCGGCCCCTACTTCGCGCCGGGCTTGATGATGTCGCGGAGGTCCCACTTGTCGTCACCTTCGCCGCCTTTGATGTCGTCGATCTTCCAGGCGCCGTTTTCGCGCGCCAAGACGTAGCGCACGACGTGCTTGACGTCGCCGCTGAAGAAGGTCGCCGCCACGACGCTCTCGCTCTGCGGCGCGATCGATAGCCGCTCGACCATCGGGTCCTGAGAATTGGTGACCGGATCGAAATCGAGGATCGGCTCGTTGCGCGCCTTGGAGCGCGCGTCCATCGCTTTCAACGCGGCGCGCAGCGACTTGGTGAGGAGGACCGCGACGCGCTTGTCTTCGAGCGAACCGTTCTGATAGTCGCCCTTTGGCCCGGCGTAGAGGCGATAGACCGCCGTGACGACCTCCGCCGGCGTCGCCTCCGCGGCGAGCGCAGCGGGCGCGAGCAGGCTCGCGCCGGCGAGAAGGAGAAAGGTCCGCCGCTTCATTTCGCTC
>CAVWKL010000275.1:0-35369 GCA_963755075.1 uncultured Alphaproteobacteria bacterium | reverse complement strand
GCCAAGCGTTGCGAGGAGGCGCGCGAAGCGGTGCGCCGGCGTGGAAGACCGCCTGGCGCGGCGATCATGACGCGCTGGATTTTTCCGACGACGGCCGCGCCATCGAAATGCCCAACGCAATGACCAGCGGCTGGGCGGCGCATTCGGGCGCCGTCGACTTCGACCGCGCGCTCGCGGCGCTGGAGGGTGGCCTCAAGGGCATCGAGTGGCCGGATCGCGTGTTGCTGCTGGAGAAGCCGTTCTTCGAACACAGCCAGCCTTATCCCGGCCGCATCGCCGATTACCCGCCGGAGTGCGCGAGAACGGCGGCCAATACAGCCACGGCGCCTCGTGGATCATCGACGGATTTGTCAGACTCGCGCGCGAGGCGCGCGCCAAGGGCGACGGCGAAGAGGCGCGCAGGCTCGCGGCGCGCGCGTTCGAGATTTTCGAGAAAATCTCGCCGCTGAAGAAGACCGATCCGGAGCGAATCGCTGCGTATGGCTTGATCCCGATCCAGCAACCTGCCGACATCTACGACGGCTACGGCCATGGCGGGCGGGGCGGCTGGTCCTGGTACACCGGCTCGGCCGCGCGCATGTTGTCGGCGGCCTATGCGATGCTGGGAATTTCGCAGGTCGCGGGCGACCTCGAAGTCGCCGACGATCTGTTCGAGCCGAAAGGCGAGCTCAGGGTCGGGACGCTGCGCGCGGGCGAACGCGAATGGCGGCGCGAGCCGGGGCGTTAACGGCCGGCGGCGCGGCGATCCTGCCAGCGCGGTCGTGGGTGCGCGCACCGGCCCGGGCGCCCGCGAAGGCGTCCGGGCCGTCCGCCTCATTTCGATGACGGCAGCGTTACGCGGCCTCCTCCGACGCCGCGATCCAGGCGATCACGGCTTCGGAGAACCCGTCGACGCGTCGCCACGGCCCAGCGCCGACGCCATGCTGGTACGACGCGACGTTCACGATGTAGCCGAGGCCCTTGGGGGCCTCGACCTTGTCGTGCGACTGCTCGTCGGTGAAGACGATCAGACGATCGCCCTTTCGGTCGACGTCCGTCACCGCCTTGCCGAGGTACGTTCCCATGTGCGGTTGGCTCGCCGCGATGGCGTCGCGCAGCGCGAAGCCGCGCCGCGGCGGAACCTTTTTCACATCCTCGGAGAACGTGAAGACCTCGACCGCCTCGCACACTTCGCGCGCCAGGATTGCGAGGCCGCACGCCGCTTCGAGCCGCGTCATCTCCGACTGCCCGGAGAGGGCGGCCTCCATCGACCCCGACACGTCGATCAACAACCGCGTCCGCCCCTTGAGGCGCGGATAGTCCTTGATCGACTTCAGCATCGCGCCTTCGAGCTCGGGCTCGAAGTCGGGGGCGTAGCGCGCCGCGCTGATGAAGCGGTAGGGCAGAATGCGATCGACGCGCATGGCCTCGATCGCTGCCGCGATCGTCTCGCGCGGCACGTCCGCCTTTTGCATCAGCCGGAGGTTGCGCAGAAGCGCCAGGCCGCCGAGCTTCTTCTCGGCGATCAGCCGCTCGAACGCCTCGCGCTTACCCGCGCCCGCCGACAGGGAGACCTCCCAGGTGTCGGGCGAGGGCAATACGCCGTCGACGAGCTGCTTCCAGACCTTCTCCTGCTCGGCGTCCTTCGGCTTGGCGTGGACCAGGAACAGCACGTCCCGGAGCCGCACCGCGCCGTCGCGATCGTATTTGGCGAGCTGATAGGCGTCGAACTTGGTCAGCGCGCGCCCAGGCCCTTTTTGACCTGCGCGGAGACGGGCTGGCGCTTGCGCTGCTGCATCGGCCCGAGCGCGTCGGCCCGATAGATCGCCAAGAGCTCGGTCATTTCGTCCGGCCGCTGGATGACCCGCGCCAAGGTGTCGGCGACGAGACCGCGGTGGGTCGCGTGCCGCGCCATCTCGCGAATGACGAGCAGCGGCGCGTGGCGCAGCTTCATCTCCTCGCGCGCCTGGATCGCCAGCGCCGCGGCGCGCTCGGGCGCGACCGCGGGGACAAGCGCCTTGATGCGATCGGCGATCGAGACGCCGTCCTCATAGAACTGATCCTCCCACAAGAGGCAGTTCAGCAAGGCGCGCCGCAGTTCGGCCTCCGGGGTGAAAACTCGAGCCGGCGCGCCTTCGCGGGTGAAAATTCGCTTGAGCTTGTTGAGCGTCGACATGACTTCCTCCTTGGCGTGGGAATTGTGGCACAGAGCCGGGGAACAATCACCGTCCGAAACGGCGCTTTCGCGCCGTCGGCGCGCGGGCGCGAGCCCCGCCTTCCGACCCCTGATGAAACGGACGGTTTCACCACCGGCGGCCGAATACGATCCGGGAACAAGCGAGACCGAGACGCCGACGGACGCATCAACGTTCGTCGGCTAGGCGCTCGCCATGAGCTTGGGGATTGAGCCCCTGCGGGAATCGAACCCGCCCACCCGCTTAACAGGCGAAGTAACGGAACTCTTCACCACGGATCGTTGCGTGCGTCGGGGAACATTCGAGACTGGGCAGCCCTTGCGGGCGTCGCGCGCTCTGCCGCTGAGCTACGTCCGGGCTCACGCCCGTCCGGGAGGATTCGAACCTCCGACCCTGCGATTAACGATGCAACAGATCTCTTCACCACCGACGAATCATTTGGGTGCGGGCAGACGGCGCGGACACGGGGTATCACCGGGGAACAGGCGATTTCGGGGGTCTCTGAGGGATACGCGGAGACCCTCTCATCGAAGGCCTCGTGACCCGCGACGCACCGGCCGTGCATGACCGATTCCACGGCACGATCCATCAGAGGCGGGATGAAATCCCGCTCGACCATGGCTGCGAGGATCCGAAATCTTCACCACCGGCGAAGCATTTCAACCGACGGCTCCGCGAATCGCGTCAGACTCGGAACCAGTCTGGCGCTAGCGCCGTCGCGACGTCGGTTGTTTGGGGGCGCAGCGCCGCGACGGCAATGGCTTTCGGGGAACAAGGGATCCTCGCGGCCCGAAGGCCTTCGGCTCCAGCGAAGTAACGGGGATCGTCACCACCCGAAAAGGCGCCGCGACGGGAGCGGCGAGTTGGCGCGGAAAGAAAATAGAAAGAGACCATCGCTGGGGAACGTCGATCTCGGTTTCGCCAAGGGGAGCATCGAGGCCGGTCTCGCCGACCGGCGCCCCAACCGCGGCGCGTCAGCCCTTTTGAGGCCAAGTCGTCGGCGCGGGCCCTTGGCGGCGGGATTCGAACCCGCTTTTCCCAAGCGCTGCGAAGTATCCGAGGTCTTCACCACCAGCGACGTTCGCCAACCGGCCGCGCCGGTTGACGAGGGAAGCCGCCCGGAAGCGACCGGAGTTTCCGGGGGAACAATGGGGCTTCGTTGGCCGTAAGGCCTTCGAGGACAGCGAAGTAACGAGGCGCCTGACCACCCGGAACGGGCGCGCGCGCGGCGCGCGGCGAATGCAAACATTCGAGATGTCGCGGCGCTCAGGCAAAGGCGCGCCGCCTAGCGAACCCTATTCGGTTCGCCCTGCCATCGGTGTCCGGCTTGCGCCTCGTTCCCTCCGAGCAGGCCCCGCGCTTGGGGCGCGCGCTTTCGCGCGAACCCCGGGATCCGGTCCCCGTTCCGGCCGCGGCCGGAAAGATGCGTAAGGCTCGCCGGAGCACAAAAAAACCCTCCGGAGCGGCGGCTCGGGAGGGTCTGTCGGAAGTCGGATTGTCGATCTCGCCTCAGATGAGATCGCTCCGAAGAGTTCGCGCGGGCGCCCCTCGACGGCGAACCGCCGGTGAAGCTTGTCGCGACGTGTTCTCAGCCTCTGGGCATGCACAACTCTCGTGATCGCTCGGGACCGTTCCCGAGCGGGCGACTTGCTACATCAATCAAACCATGGCGTCAACGCGGTCTTGCATGAACAATTGGTAATGCGCAACCTCAGGATTGGTTGTTGCTTATTTGATACGGAATTCACGACGCCCGAGATTGCCATGGCGAGAGCCGTGAGTTCGCGACCGCGGCTAACCCGTCACCTCCAGCGCCAACCGCCCTGCGACGACGTCGCCATATTCGGTCGTCGCCTCGACGATCACGCGATGCGTGCCGGGGGCGAGGTCGGCGGGCAGGCGGGCGATCCAGACGTGCGAGGAAATCTCGGCCTTGATCCACGATTTCTTCGTCGCCTCGTTGCGGGCGAACACTTCCTCGACGAACGGCCGGCAGATGCGCCTCTCTGTCGATAGCCGCTTCCACGGCGCAGACCGCGAGGTGCAGCGCGAATTCCGCCAGGGCCAGTTGCTCGGGTCGCCGATCGCGCGCGCCAGCCTCGGCGCGGCTTCGCTCATCGCCGACGTGTTCGACGGCGGCCCAAAGACGAAGGTCGCGATGCGCATCGGCGAGCGGGCGCCGATCGAAATGACGCGGCGGGCGATGCCCGATCCGTTCGTCGAGGAAGTGTTCGCCCGCAACGAGGCGACGAAGAAATCGTGGATCAAGGCCGAGATTTCCTCGCACGTCTGGATCGCCCGCCTGCCCGCCGACCTCGCCCCCGGCACGCATCGCGTGATCGTCGAGGCGACGACCGAATATGGCGACGTCGTCGCAGGGCGGTTGGCGCTGGAGGTGACGGGTTAGCCGCGGTCGCGAACTCACGGCTCTCGCCATGGCAATCTCGGGCGTCGTGAATTCCGTATCAAATAAGCAACAACCAATCCTGAGTTCGCGCATTACCAATTGTTCATGCAAGACCGCGTTGACGCCATGGTTTGATTGATGTAGCAAGTCGCCCGCTCGGGAACGGTCCCGAGCGATCACGAGAGTTGTGCATGCCCAGAGGCTGCGAACACATCGCGACAAGCTTCAACGGCGGTTCGCCGTCGAAGGGCGCCCGCGCGAACTCTTGGGAGCGATCTCATCTGAGGCGAGATCGACAATCCGTTCCGACGGACCCTCCCGAGCCGCCGCTCCGGAGGGTTTTTTTGTGCTCCGGCGCCCCTTTCGCATTCTTCCGGCCGCGGCCGGAACGGGAGACCCGGATCCCGGGGCTCGCGCGAAAGCGCGCGCCCCAAGCGCGGGGCCTGCTCGGAGGGAACGAGGCGCAAGCCGGACACCGATGGCAGGGCGAACCGAATAGGGTTCGCTAGGCGGCGCGCCTTTGCCTGAGCGCCGCGACATCTCGAATGTTTGCATTCGCCGCGCGCCGCGCGGCGCCCCGTTCCGGGTGGTGAGGCGCCTCGTTACTTCGCTGTCCTCGAAGGCCTTACGGCCAACGAAGCCCCATTGTTCCCCCGGAAACTCCGGTCGCTTCCGGGCGGCTTCCCTCGTCAACCGGCGCGGCCGGTTGGCGAACGTCGCTGGTGGTGAAGACCTCGGATACTTCGCAGCGCTTGGGAAAAGCGGGTTCGAATCCCGCCGCCAAGGGCCCGCGCCGACGACTTGGCCTCAAAAGGGCTGACGCGCCGCGGTTCGGGCGCCGGTCGGCGAGACCGGCCTCGATGCTCCCCTTGGCGAAACCGAGATCGACGTTCCCCAGCGATGGTCTCTTTCTATTTTCTTTCCGCGCCAACTCGCCGCTCCCGTCGCGGCGCCTTTTCGGGTGGTGACGATCCCCGTTACTTCGCTGGAGCCGAAGGCCTTCGGGCCGCGAGGATCCCTTGTTCCCCCGAAAGCCATTGCCGTCGCGGCGCTGCGCCCCCAAACAACCGACGTCGCGACGGCGCTAGCGCCAGACTGGTTCCGAGTTTGACGCGATTCGCGGAGCCGTCGGTTGAAATGCTTCGCCGGTGGTGAAGATTTCGGATCCTTCGCAGCCATGGTCGAGCGGGATTTCATCCCGCCTCTGATGGATCGTGCCGTGGAATCGGTCATGCACGGCCGGTGCGTCGCGGGTCACGAGGCCTTCGATGAGAGGGTCTCCGCGTATCCCTCAGAGACCCCCGAAATCGCCTGTTCCCCGGTGATACCCCGTGTCCGCGCCGTCTGCCCGCACCCAAATGATTCGTCGGTGGTGAAGAGATCTGTTGCATCGTTAATCGCAGGGTCGGAGGTTCGAATCCTCCCGGACGGGCGTGAGCCCGGACGTAGCTCAGCGGCAGAGCGCGCGACGCCCGCAAGGGCTGCCCAGTCTCGAATGTTCCCCGACGCACGCAACGATCCGTGGTGAAGAGTCCGTTACTTCGCCTGTTAAGCGGGTGGGCGGGTTCGATTCCCGCAGGGGCTCAATCCCCAAGCTCATGGCGAGCGCCTAGCCGACGAACGTTGATGCGTCCGTCGGCGTCTCGGTCTCGCTTGTTCCCGGATCGTATTCGGCCGCCGGTGGTGAAACCGTCCGTTTCATCAGGGGTCGGAAGGCGGGGCTCGCGCCCGCGCGCCGACGGCGCGAAAGCGCCGTTTCGGACGGTGATTGTTCCCCGGCTCTGTGCCACAATTCCCACGCCAAGGAGGAAGTCATGTCGACGCTCAACAAGCTCAAGCGAATTTTCACCCGCGAAGGCGCGCCGGCTCGAGTTTTCACCCCGGAGGCCGAACTGCGGCGCGCCTTGCTGAACTGCCTCTTGTGGGAGGATCAGTTCTATGAGGACGGCGTCTCGATCGCCGATCGCATCAAGGCGCTTGTCCCCGCGGTCGCGCCCGAGCGCGCCGCGGCGCTGGCGATCCAGGCGCGCGAGGAGATGAAGCTGCGCCACGCGCCGCTGCTCGTCATTCGCGAGATGGCGCGGCACGCGACCCACCGCGGTCTCGTCGCCGACACCTTGGCGCGGGTCATCCAGCGGCCGGACGAAATGACCGAGCTCTTGGCGATCTATTGGGCCGACGCGCTCGGGCCGATGCAGCAGCGCAAGCGCCAGCCCGTCTCCGCGCAGGTCAAAAAGGGCCTGGCGCGCGCGCTGACCAAGTTCGACGCCTATCAGCTCGCCAAATACGATCGCGACGGCGCGGTGCGGCTCCGGGACGTGCTGTTCCTGGTCCACGCCAAGCCGAAGGACGCCGAGCAGGAGAAGGTCTGGAAGCAGCTCGTCGACGGCGTATTGCCCTCGCCCGACACCTGGGAGGTCTCCCTGTCGGCGGGCGCGGGTAAGCGCGAGGCGTTCGAGCGGCTGATCGCCGAGAAGAAGCTCGGCGGCCTGGCGCTTCTGCGCAACCTCCGGCTGATGCAAAAGGCGGACGTGCCGCGCGAGACGATCGCGGCAGCGATCGAGGCCATGCGCGTCGATCGCATTCTGCCCTACCGCTTCATCAGCGCGGCGCGCTACGCCCCCGACTTCGAGCCCGAGCTCGAAGGCGCGATGCTGAAGTCGATCAAGGACTATCCGCGCCTCAAGGGGCGGACGCGGTTGTTGATCGACGTGTCGGGGTCGATGGAGGCCGCCCTCTCCGGGCAGTCGGAGATGACGCGGCTCGAAGCGGCGTGCGGCCTCGCAATCCTGGCGCGCGAAGTGTGCGAGGCGGTCGAGGTCTTCACGTTCTCCGAGGATGTGAAAAAGGTTCCGCCGCGGCGCGGCTTCGCGCTGCGCGACGCCATCGCGGCGAGCCAACCGCACATGGGAACGTACCTCGGCAAGGCGGTGACGGACGTCGACCGAAAGGGCGATCGTCTGATCGTCTTCACCGACGAGCAGTCGCACGACAAGGTCGAGGCCCCCAAGGGCCTCGGCTACATCGTGAACGTCGCGTCGTACCAGCATGGCGTCGGCGCTGGGCCGTGGCGACGCGTCGACGGGTTCTCCGAAGCCGTGATCGCCTGGATCGCGGCGTCGGAGGAGGCCGCGTAACGCTGCCGTCATCGAAATGAGGCGGACGGCCCGGACGCCTTCGCGGGCGCCCGGGCCGGTGCGCGCACCCACGACCGCGCTGGCAGGATCGCCGCGCCGCCGGCCGTTAACGCCCCGGCTCGCGCCGCCATTCGCGTTCGCCCGCGCGCAGCGTCCCGACCCTGAGCTCGCCTTTCGGCTCGAACAGATCGTCGGCGACTTCGAGTTCGCCCGCGACCTGCGAAATTCCCAGCATCGCATAGGCCGCCGACAACATGCGCGCGGCCGAGCCGGTGTACCAGGACCAGCCGCCCCGCCCGCCATGGCCGTAGCCGTCGTAGATGTCGGCAGGTTGCTGGATCGGGATCAAGCCATACGCAGCGATTTGCTCCGGATCGGTCTTCTTCAGCGGCGAGATTTTCTCGAAAATCTCGAACGCGCGCGCCGCGAGCCTGCGCGCCTCTTCGCCGTCGCCCTTGGCGCGCGCCTCGCGCGCGAGTTTGACAAATCCGTCGATGATCCACGAGGCGCCGTGGCCGTATTGGCCGCCGTTCTCGCGCACTCCGGGCGGGTAATCGGCGATGCGGCCGGGATAAGGCTGGCTGTGTTCGAAGAACGGCTTCTCCAGCAGCAACACGCGATCCGGCCGCTCGATGCCCTTGAGGCCGCCCTCCAGCGCCGCGAGCGCGCGGTCGAAGTCGACGGCGCCCGAATGCGCCGCCCAGCCGCTGGTCATTGCGTTGGGCATTTCGATGGCGCGGCCGTCGTCGGAAAAATCCAGCGCGTAATGATCGCCGCGCCAGGCGGTCTCCAACGCCGCGCGCACCGCTTCGCGCGCCTCCTCGCAACGCTTGGCGAAGGCTTCGTCGCGCCTCAGCCGCGCGAGCGGAATGAAGCCGCTTAGCACGTCGAAGAAGAAGAAGCCCATCCAGGCGCTGGTTCCCCTGCCCTTGCGGCCAAGGGCGTCGATGCCGTCGTTCCAGTCGCCGGCGCCCAACAGAGGCAGCCCATTGGCGCCGATGTGGCGCAACGTGTATTCGATGGCGCGACGGCAGTGTTCATAGACGTCATCCATTTCGCGCGAGGGGCGCGGCGTGACGATCCACGCGTCTTCGTGCGCACGCCCCTCCGGACCCTCGAGATAGGGCGCTGCTTCGTCGAGCACGCTCGCGTCGCCCGACTCGCGAACGTATCGCGCGAGCACATAGGGCAGCCACAAATGCGGGTCGCTGGCGCGGGTGCGCTGCGCGACGCCGGTTGAACCGTTGGCCGCCCGATGCCACCATTTCAGCACGTCGCCTTCCGGGAATTGCTGGCCGGCGTGCAGCACGATCTGCGCCCGAGCGAACCGAGGCTCGAGCAGGATGAGCGGCAGCACATCCTGCAACTGGTCGCGGAAGCCGAAGGCGCCGCCGCGTTGATTGGGGCCGACGCGCCCGAAAAGGCGCGAGACATAGAGTTGATAGGGCAGCCACGTGTTGACCAACCGGTCGAAGTCGGGTCGGTTCGTGGTCACGCGCACCTTGCCGAGCCGCGCCGCCCAGGCGGCGCGCGTCGCCGCAAGCTCCCTCTCCACCGTCTCGACCGTCGCCGCGGCGCCGGCGGCGAGCGCCTGTGCGCGGTTCGCCGCCTGGCCGAGGACAATGGCGATTTTCATTTCGGCGCCGGGCGCGAGTTCGATATCGGCGGCGAAAGCGGCGACGCGGCGGCCGTCGTCGCGCTGCGAAAGGTCGCTGGCGTCGGCCTCGACCAAGGCGGGCGTATGGATGTCGCGGCCGGCTCCGTCAAAGAACCGCGCGCGAGACGTCTCGGTCCTGGGGTTTGCCAAGCTCGTTGCGGCGAAGGCGATTCCGCGCACGAAGTCGTTGCTCGGGTTCTCGAACAACAAGGTTCCGCCGACGGTCTCGTCCTTGAGCTTGCCCGCGCTTTCGTTCGGGCTTTCGGCCAGCGCGATGTCGAAGAACGGCGCGACCCGCAACCGCAGGGCCTTCGCGCCATGATTGACCAACCTCAATAGGCGCATGTCGCCGGGGAAGTTCGGCGGGACGAACACCACGTAGTTCGTCTCGAGATCGCCGCGAGTCTTGGCGAATGTCGCGACGCCGGGCTCGTAGGTCACGTCATGGCGCGCGTCTTCGCGCTGGAATGGGGCAAACCCCGGCGCGTCCGTCACCTGCGTCTCGAGATCGCGGATGTAGACGATCTGGCCGGGCTGCGGCACGGTCGCGCTGTCGAAACGGAAGGGCGTCAGGCCGTTCTGTTGAGCATTGCCGAACGCCGAATAGACCTCGCCGTCATTGGAGACGACGACGGCGGCGCCGAGTTCGTTGGCCATCACATGGGCCCAGGGGCGCGGCGTGCGATGGGTCAGCTGCAAGGCCGCCCCGTCGGCCGAAAAGGCGAAAGGCCAGCGCTCGGGCAGCGCCGGCGATGGTTCGACGGCGCGCGTCTCGTATAGTCGCGTTTGCAATTCGGCTTCGGTGATCAGCGGCAGGCCGAGCCGCCGCGCGATCAGCTCCGCAGCCCAGACCGCATTGTCGGAACGCCCGACGACGAACTCGGCGTCGGCATGGCCCTGGGCCGCCAACTCGATCTCGAGCGTGAAGCTGGCGGCGGGATCGAAGGTCCACAGCTTGCCCTCGTCATCGAGCTTGCGCGCACGGTAAGGCTGGCAGCCCGTAGGCGCGCCGAGCGAACCTTCGCCGAGGAACCGCGTGCGCGAATCCTCGTAGCCGACGAGCGAGGCGCCAGCGCCGGGCTTCACCGCGAAGAACGAGGTCTCGCCGCGATCGGCGCGCGGCGAGCGCAGCAGGCGATTGCGCGCCAAGAGTGCATTGAGGCCGCGAACGAAGATCGTCTCGACATGCATGCCGGCGAAATCGAGGTCGCGCGCGTAGGCGCCGGTCTCGTGGCCGGCGATTTCGCAAAAGCTGGTGAGCCGCAGGCGGCGCGCCCGGTCGGAAAGGTTTTCAAGGCGGATGCGCCAGCTCAGGATCGCGCCTTCGGCGTCCGGCGAAATATCCATCGAAGCGCGCACGCCTTCGATCGTATTGGCGACGACGAGGCGATTGAAGCCGATGGGTTCGACCCGATAGTCGCTCGCGCAACGCGCCGGCTCGTAGCCGATCGACCACGGCGCCCGCCCCTCCTCGCTCAGATAGAAGAAGTGCCCGCGCGACTGCAGCGGGTCGAGCGGTCGGCGAATGAGATCGATCGGAGGCCCGCCGCGTTCGTCGGCCATCACGTAAGCGGCGCCGCGTCCGTCGCGTTGGAGATCGACGCCGACGGCGCCGTTGTTGAAGGCGAAACGGCGCGGCAGTTCGCTCAAGGCCGCAGGGGCGTCGGCGAGGGCCAGCGACGGCGCGCCGGGCTTTTCGCGCGCGCGGGCGGCGATAAGAAGCGTCGCCATCGCGATCGCGGCACCAGCGACGGCATAGACGACCGCGAGCGCCTTGACCGCGCCGGGCATCGGCCCGCCCCTGGCGAGCGCCTCCGCGCCGGTCCAGGCCCTGTCCCAATCCCCGCCACGCGGGATGTAGAAGGGAATGAGCAGCGGCGCCCAGGTGCCAAAGCGCCTGATGGCGTCGGGGATGGCGCGGGTGCGCGCGCCATGGCCGAGAAATCGCCCCGCCGCTTCGTCGAGCCGGTCGCCGCCGATGAACGAGAGGTTGACCAGCGTCGCCACCCGCAGGCCCATGTGGTCGAACCAGATGAGCACGCGCAGCCAGTCATAGGCGAGCAGGCCGAGGAACACCGTCACGCTGAAGTCGCGGAAATCGCTGGGCGAGAGGCCGATTTCGGCGACGCTTGCCACAAGCGTGCGCACCGCGCCGTCCTGGTTGTACCACGAAGGATCCGCAGACTGGCGCAGGAACGTGTTGATGATCGGCGCCATCCATAGGCCCCAGCGCATCACACGCACCGTCAGATCGACGAGGCCTTGCGCGCCCCGCCCGCTCAAGAGACCCTTGATGGGCGTCAGACTGCGATCCAGCGCCGCGGTGAGCAGCACGGCGTTGATTGCAAACAGCGGCGCGGCGAGCGACCAATTGATGACGCCGGAGATCGATTCGGCATAGAACAGACGGACGCCGCCGGCGACCTCGCCCAGGTTGACCATGCCATATTTGTTGAAGATGGGGTAGGTGACGAAGTCGCCGAGCGGGCGCCCACTGAGGCGATAATTGACGTCGGCGTAGGCCCAGAATTTATTGACGACGACGGCGAGCTGCGGGGCATCGAAATACCAGGCGAGCGCGCCCGCGACGAAGCCGCCAAGCGCAACGCCGAGGGCATAGAGGCGCCAAGTCTGCATCTTGCGCCGCTCTCCGGAGACGATGAGCGCCGCATCGAAAAGAACGTCGACGCCGGCATAGGCGGCCGCCCCGACGACGGCCATCCTGAGAAAGCGCTGTCCCGGGTCCATATGAGCAAGGCCGTAGGCGTAAGCCATCGCGCAGCCAAAACCGACGACGACGCCGCGAGCCATCGCACGCCGATCACGATAGGCGTCGATGAGGCGGCCGAAGAAGGGCGGGGTTCCGTCGGCGCTGCCGACGAGGGTTTTCGCGAACGGAAAGGCGATCGCGCCCGCGATCGGCCCGATGAGATGGGCGTAGGCCTTGACGAAGACGACGAAGTCCGGATTGCGCAGGGGCGCGGCGAAAGCGAGCACGATGAGCATGAACATGCCGCCGTAGATCGCGCCCTTCACCACGCCCGCGCGCCAATTGCCGAAAGCCGAAACGAAACTCGGCGGCCTCGCCGAGAGCGAGTCGAGCGCGAGGCCGGTGACGAAATAGACCACCCCCCACAGACCAGCCTGCGCGAGCGCGGCGAACAGCGCGCTGAACCCGATCGCCGCCACCGGCGCGGCGACGCTCTGGGCGAAATTGGCCAAGAGCGGCGTCAGCGCGGCGATCGCCGCGATCGCCGCCACCAGGCCGTGCAGCTTCAGCGCTCGCGTCGGGCGGCCGACGCCGACCAGCGAAAGGATCTCGAGCCCAATTTCGCTGACGCAGAAAATAACCAGAGCGCGACCGACAAAGACCTGCAATTGAAACGGCGCGGCGACGCCCGCGGTCGCCAAAGCGCCTAACTCCGCCATATGCCAATCCGCGCCCAGGTTGACGAGGAGATCAAGGAGAAACGGAATGGCGACGAGGCCGATCGCCTCGATCGGGCGCAGCGCGCGATGGCTGCCGAGCAGCGCAGCGAGCGCGCCGCCGAGGTAAACGGCGTAGGCGATCGCCGCGCCGGCCAAGTTGAAACGCACGGCGTCGGCCCAAGGCCCCGCCAATTGCCAGAAGCCGAGGGAATCGTTGCGCTGAAACGCGAAGATCGCGAAAGCGGCCGCGTCGAGGAGAATCGGCGTCGCCGGCCAGTTGCCGAGCAGCGCCCGGCGCCAAAGCGCCAGACCGACCGCGCCGGCAATGCCCGCCACGACCCAATCCCGCGCGCTCAGCGAAGCGAAGATCGCGACCGCGACGAAGAGCACGCCGAGCGCCGCATACGCCAGCGGCGAGGCTTGCGCACGTGCGACCGCCGGGTTCATCGTCATCGTTTCCGTCCCGTCTCGCGCATCGAGCCGTCGTCCGCGACTCGTCGCGTCGCGGCGCCATGAGTTGCAAACAGGCGCCCGTGCGTCAATCCGCCCGCGCCAATGATTTTTCGCGCGGCGGGTTGTCGCAGGCGACCGCAGGGCTTAGTTTTGTAGCGGCGCCTGCGAGGCGGCGCTCGGAGGTTCTGCGTGAAGCTCGTCATTGCGCTCCTGTTCGCTTCGGGCCTCGTCGTCGCGGCGGCCGTCGCCAACTCCGCCGAATTGCCCTCGCGCAATGCGCCGTCCCCCGCCGCGGCGCTCAAGACCTGCTCTGTGCACGGCGAGCCGGGCGTTGTCCCGCCGGGCAGCGACGCCTGCGTCAAGGTCAGCGGATTGGTAAGCGCGCAGGTCTCGGTAGGCCCCCCAGCGGGCCAACGATCAATCAGCGGACGATAGCGCCCCTCGAGTCACAGCTTCCCTTCGCGGGCGATGAGGCGCTGCACCGCGCTGAGGGTCGATTTGAGCGAGGCGACGACGATGTTGGGGTCCATTCCAACGCCATGCAGAACTTGGCCGCTCGCGTCCTGGATCTCGACGTAGCAGGCGGCGGTCGCGTTGGCGCCGCGCCCGACCGCGTGCTCGTGGTAATCGAGAAAGGAGAATTCGACGCCAAAGGCGTGCTGGAGGGCATTGACGAACGCGTCGATCGGGCCGTTGCCGTGGCCCTCGATCGTCAGGGTCGAGCCATCGGCGCGGCGCAAGATCGCCGACAACTCGCGATTCTCCGGGCTCGTCGGGATCATCTGCTGCTTGACGAGAAACCATCGGGGCGTCGACCAGCAGATAGGTGCGCTGAAACAGCGCCCATAACTCGGGCGAGGTCAGCTCCTTGCCGTCGCGGTCCATGACCGCCTGCGCGATCTTGGAGAATTCGATCTGCAACGACCGCGGCAAATCGAGGCCGTGGTCGGCGCGCAGGATATAGGCGATGCCCCCCTTGCCCGATTGGCTGTTGATGCGGATCACCGCTTCGTAGTCGCGCCCGACGTCCTTGGGATCGATCGGGAGATAGGGCACCTGGAACAGCGGCGCGTTGCGCTTCTCCTGCGCCTCGAAGCCCTTCTTGATCGCGTCCTGATGCGATCCGGAAAATGCGGTGTAGACGAGTTCGCCGACGTAAGGGTGGCGCTGATGCACCGGCATTTGGGTGCAGAATTCCGCGATGTCCCGGATCGCGTTGACGTCGCGAAGATCGAGTCCGGGATCTACGCCCTGGGTGAACAGATTCAACGCCATCGTCACGATGTCGACGTTGCCGGTGCGCTCGCCGTTGCCGAACAGGGTGCCCTCGACCCGGTCGGCGCCCGCCATCACCGCCAATTCCGCCGCCGCCACCGCCGTGCCGCGATCGTTGTGCGGGTGAACGGAGAGAATGACGGCGTCGCGGTCCGAAATGTGACGGCCGAACCATTCAAACTGGTCGGCGTAAGTGTTGGGCGTCGCCATTTCGACCGTGGCGGGCAGATTGAGGATGAGCCGCTTCTGCGGCGTCGGTTGCAATTCCGCTTTCACCGCTTCGCAAACTTCGAGCGCGAAATCGAGCTCGGTGCCGGTGAAGCTTTCGGGCGAATACTCGAAATCGAACTCCGTCTGCGGCGCCGCTCCCGCCAACTCCTTAACTTGTTTGGCCGCGTCGACCGCGATTCTGCGAACGCCGGCGCGATCGGTGCGGAAAACGACCTCGCGCTGCAGCGTCGAGGTGGAGTTATAAAAATGCAGAATGACCTTTTTCGCGCCCTTCACCGCCTCGAAAGTGCGCTCGATCAGTTCGGGCCGACATTGCGTGAGCACCTGGATCGCGACGCCGTCGGGGATTTTGCCGCCCTCGATGATCGAGCGCACGAAATCGAAATCGATCTGCGAGGCGGCGGGGAACGCGACTTCGATCTCCTTGAAGCCCATGCCGACGAGCAGCGCGAACATGCGGTTCTTGCGATCGACCCCCATCGGTTCGATGAGCGCCTGATTGCCGTCGCGCAAATCGACGGAGCACCAGATCGGCGCCTTGGCGATCAGCCGCGACGGCCATTGTCGGTCGGGCAAGACGATCGGCGCGAAGGCGCGGTATTTGTCGATGGGCATGTTTGTCATGACGAACCCTTATGTCGGAGCCGCCGCCGCGCCGCCCACGTCTGGGGCCGCAATGCGCAACGGCGCGAAATCTCGGAAAAAAGCGAAACTGAGCCTAGCCTCCCGGCGCGGTCATAGCGCCGGGCGGGTAAGTCGTAGGGTCGACAGCAGGGTCTTGGACCGCGTTCGCATGGCGGCAACCAAGCAGACGGAGGCGAAAAAATCAATCGCGAATATCGCCGCACGTCGCGCGGAATTGGCGCGCATCCGGCAAAACGAACGCGGCTGGCGTCGGTTGCCAAGGCGCCAGCTAACATGTTAGCTTGATTTCGGCCCAACCGGCCAATGGATTGTCGCGCGCGCCCGCGCCGACCTTGGGAGGATGAGAATGTTGAAGAAACTGCTTATTGCTAGCGCCATTGTTTCGGTCGCCGCCCTTGCGGCCCCGAGCTACGCGGCCGCCGAGACCACCATCCCGATCATCGTCAAGGACACCACTTCGTTCTATTGGCAGATCGTCTTCGCCGGCGCCCGCCAGGCGGGCAAAGATCTCGGCGTCAACGTTCCCGAGCTCGGCGCACAGTCGGAATCGGACATCAACGGCGAGATTTCGATCCTCGAGAACGCGGTCGCCGGGAAGCCCGCCGCGGTCGTCATCGCGCCGACCGAATTCAAAGCGCTCGGCAAGCCGATCGACGAAGCGGCCAAGAAAGTGCCGATCATCGGCATCGATTCGGCGGCCGATTCCAAGGCCTTCACCTCGTTCCTGACCACCGACAACGTCCAGGGCGGGCGCATCGCCGCCGACGGCATGGCCGCGGCGATCGTCGCCAAATACGGCAAGGCCGAGGGCGAAGTCGCCCTCATCACGCATCTGCCCGGCGTCGGGTCGCTCGAAGCCCGGAACAAGGGCTACAAGGAAGAGTTGGCGGCGAAATACCCCGGCCTCAAGCTGGTGGCCGACAAAGTCTCGGACGGCAACGCCACGACCGGCCTCAACATCATGACCGACCTCATCACCGCCAACCCGAACCTGCGCGGCGTCTTCGCTGACAATCTCATTCAGTGTCAGGGCGCGAGCCAGGCGATCGCCGAGAACAAGAAGGGCGACACGATCAAGCTCGTATGCTTCGACGCCGACGACAAACTGATCGGCTACCTCAAGGACGGCACGATCGCCGCGCTGTTGCTGCAAGACCCCTATCGCATGGGCTACGACGGCATCAAGACGGCGCTCGCCGCTTCCAAGGGTGAGAAAGTCGCGCCCTTCGTCGACACGGGCGCCAATCTCGTCACCAAAGCCAACATGGACGGCGAAAAAGAGCATGCGCTGCTCTTCCCCAAAGTGAAGTGATCGAGTGAACTCGCAGCCCGCCGTCATCAGCCGCCGCGGCCGATGACGGCGAGCGCATTCTCAGGGATGAGGCGCGCCCGCGCCTCATCCCGCCCCTCTCCCCGCAAGGCGCACGTGGGCGCGCATGTCCTCGCCAGGGCCGGCGGTCCACCCCGCAAGCGCTTGCGAAGCGGCGCGCCCTGGCGGATGATGAATGAAAAGCCTTGCCCGTCGGTGGATTCGCCAAATGTCTTTGTCAGCCGAAGCTTCGCCGCCCCACGCCGCGACCGGCGCGCCCCTCCTCGCTCTGCACAAGCTCGACAAGCGGTTCGGCGCCACGCACGCGCTCAAGGCGGTGGATCTGACGTTCGAGCAGGGCGAAATCCACGCAATTGTGGGCGAAAACGGCGCCGGCAAGTCGACACTGATCAAGCTGCTGACCGGCGTCTATCCCCGGACATCGGGCGACGTCTATTGGCGCGGCGACCCGGTTCCGCTGGTCAATCCGCATGAGGCGATCGGCCTCGGCATCAACGCCGTCCACCAAGAGGTGGTGCTCTGCGGGCATTTGACCGTGGCGAACAACATTTTCCTTGGCGACGAAATGACGCGGGGCGGACTGCTCGATCACAAGGCGATGCTGCTCGAGGCGCAGAAGCTGCTCGACGATCTCGGGTTCGACCTACCCGCAGGCGCAATCCTCTCCTCGCTCACCATCGGTCAGCAGCAATTGGTGGCGACCGCGCGCGCCGAACGACGCGGCGCCAAATTCTTGATTTTCGACGAACCGACCGCCTATCTCACGCGTCAGGAAACCGCCGCCCTGTTCAAGCTGATCCGCCGTCTCAAGGCGAACGGCGTGACCGTCGTCTACATCAGCCATCGCCTCGAGGAAGTGTTCGAACTCTGCGATCGCGTGTCGATCCTGCGCGACGGCGCGCTGGTGGGCACGCGGCGGGTCAGCGAGACCAGCGAAGGCGATCTCATCGCGCTGATGATCAACCGGACGATCGAGCAGATCTATCACAAGGACAACGTCCCGCTCGGCGCGACGATTCTCGAGACCAAAGCGCTTACCGGCAGGGGCTTCCACGACGTTTCGATCCGCGTGCGCGAGGGCGAGATCGTTGGCCTCTACGGTCTGATCGGCGCGGGGCGAAGCGAATTCGTCCAGAGCCTGTTCGGACGCTTTCCCGTCACCAGCGGCAAGATCTTGTGGAAGGGCGCTGAAGTCGCGATCCGCAACGAGCGCGCGGCCATGGACCTCGGCATCGCGCTGACGCCGGAAAGCCGCAGAGATCAAGGCCTGTGCCTCAATCTCGGCCTCGGGCTCAACATCAATCTGCCGATCTACCGGCGGCTCGCCTTCGGTCCGCTGGTCAATCTAGCCAAAGAAGCGAGTTCGGCCGACAAGCAGATTCGCGACGTGCAGATCAAAGCGGCCTCGCGCGCCGCGCTCATCACGAGCCTTTCCGGCGGAAATCAGCAAAAGGTCGTCATCGGCAAGTGGCTCAATCACGGCGCCAAGCTCTTCATTTTCGACGAGCCGACCGTCGGCGTCGACGTCGGCACCAAGGCGGAGATCTATCGCCTGCTCGGCTCCCTGCTGAGGCAAGGCGCGGGCGTCATCATGATCTCGTCCTACCTCCCGGAGGTCTATGCGCTGGCCGATACGCTGCACGTGTTTCGACGCGGTGGGATCGCCGCCAGCCATGGCTATAAGGACGCGTCGCACGAATCGATTTTGACGGAAGCGATCGGCGCTTGAACCGAATATGAGGGCGTTGGGGGATGAGCGATCAACAGGTTTCAAAAGCGCGCCGAAACGGCGGAGGGCTCAGTATTCTGCTGGGGCTGACGTTGCTCCTCCTGCTGATGGCGATGTGGCTCGCGCTGTCCATCGAGACGACGACCTTCTGGAGTTCGCTGAACATCGCCAATCTGCTGCGCCAGGGCGCGATGATCGCCATTCTGGCGATCGGCGAGACGTTCGTGATCATCACCGGCGGCATCGACCTCTCCGTCGGCGCGGTCGCCGGCTTCACCAGCATGGTCGTCGCACTGCTGCTGACAAACGTCGATTGGCTCAGCGCTCACGGCCTAGGCGTTTTCGCGACGATTCCGGGCGCCCTGATCGCAACGCTGCTCGTTGGCGTTTTCATTGGCCTCTTCCACGCTTTTGGCGTTGTCCAGATGGGCTTGCCGCCGTTCATCATGACGCTGGCGACCATGTACTCGCTACGCGGCATCGGGCTGCTGGTCACCAACGGCGCGACGATCTCCATCACCAATGACGCGTTCACCGGCTTTTCGCGCGCGAGCTTCCTTGGCTTTCCCTGGACCGACGGTTCGTGGTTCGCGGTGCCGATGCTGTTTTGGATGGTGATTCTCGTCGCCGTCCCCGCCTACATTCTGCTCAATCAGAGCCGGTGGGGGCGTTATCTCTTCGCCATCGGCTCCAATGCGGAGGCGGCGCGGCTGTCCGGCGTCAACGTCAAGGCGATCACCTATCTCGCCTATATCATTTCAGGCACGTTCGCCGCCTTTGTCGGCGTTCTGCTCGCCATGCGCATCGGCATCGGCAATCCGACTCAGGCCGATGGCTGGGAATTGCAAGCGATTGCCTCTTCGGTGATCGGCGGCACCAGTCTGTTCGGCGCGTTGGGGTCAGTGCATGGACCGCTGATCGGCTCGTTCATCCTGACGACGATCAACAATGGCGCCAATTTGCTCAACCTCAACCCGTTCTGGCAGCGCATCATCACCGGCTTTCTGATCATCATCGTCGTCTATTTCGACACCCTGCGGCGCAGGAAGCGTTGACCAGGGACGCGCTCGCCTGCGCCGATCTTCTCGCCAATCGCCGCTATTCCTACGCGCGCTCGGCCGCCGAGGAGGGCGACTGGCGCGCCGCGGCCGAAGTGCTCGAGCAGGCGCTCGAACGCGCGCCCGGCTGGGCGCCGGCTTGGTTCGCGCTGGGCGAAGCGAGGGAGAAGCTCGGCGATCGGGACGGCGCGGCCGAGGCCTTCCGCGCCACGCTTGACGCCGATCCCAGCGACGCGCAGGGCGCCGCGGCGCGTCTGGCGTTGCTCGGCGTCGGCGGAACGCCGGCGACTTTGCCCCGAGCCTATGTCGCCCGCCTGTTCGACGACTACGCGCCGCGCTTCAATGCGCATGTCACCGAGGCGCTCGCCTATCGCGGCCCCGAACTCATCGTCGAGGCGCTGGACGGCGTCGACGGCGCGCGCCTCTACGCGCGCAGTCTCGATCTCGGCTGCGGCGCCGGACTCATGGGCGCCGCGTTGCGCGCGCGCGTCGACGAACTCATCGGCGTCGATCTCTCTCCGGCGATGATCGCCGAGGCCGGCGCGGCAGGCTGCTACGACGCGCTCGAAGCCGCCGACCTTGTGGATTTTCTGGCGAACCGCAATCAAGGCGAATTCGATCTCGTCGCCGCCGCCGACGTTCTCGGCTATTTCGGCGATCTCGCCGACGTCGTCGCCGCGGTCGCGCGCGCGCTCGCGCCGGAGGGTCGTTTCGCCTTCACCGTCGAGACCTGCGAAGGCGAGGCGTTTCGCCTCGGCTCCACGATGCGTTTTGCTCATCCCGGCGCTTACGTGCTTGAGATCGCCGCCGCCGCCGGCCTTCGACCGCTCGTGCTCAACCCGGCCTCGACGCGCCGCGAGGCCGGCCGCCCGGTCGCGAGCCTCGTCGGCGTATTCGCGGGCGCATGAGCCGCCGGCCTCACGCGCGGCCCTGGCGCGTCCGCATGATCGCCGCGTTCAGGGCGCCGCCGAATACGAACAGCGCGGCGATCGCGTAAAGAAACACCAGCGCGATCATCACCGAAGCCAGCCCCGCGTAGGTCGAGACGTAATTGCGCGCGAATTCGCCCAAGTAGGCGCCGAAGATTTCACCGAAAGCGATGCTGCTGACGAAAGTCGCAATGACGCCTGGCGCGATCTCGACGAAACGCAGCCGCTTGGCCGGCAGCCACCGGTGCGCGATCACAAGCGTGATCGCCAGGAGCAAGCTGGCGACGCCGAGCCGTGCGAAGGTCACGGCGATGCGCAGCGGCGCCAAGGCCGGCGCGAAGCCGAGCACGCCCGCCCAGATCAGCGGCCCGAGCACGACGAGGAACGCCAGGGCGAGCAGCGCCGCCGACGCGATCAGGGCGAAAGCGAGGGATTGCAGCCGCAACGACCACCACGGCCGCGTCTCCGGCGAGGCGTAGGCGCGGTTGAGGCCGACGCGCAGCGCCTCGATCGCGCTCGATGAGAAATACAGCGCCAGCGCCACGCCGATCGTCAGCAGACCGCCGCGCGGCGCCGTCAGCACGTCGTGGACTTCCCCCGCGATCGGCCGAGCGACGACGGCGGGCCAGGCGGAAAAGATGAGCCGCGTCGCCTCGTCCGCCAGGTCCTGTGTCCCCAGGAAGCCCGCCAGCGCGGTGACGAAGATCAGAAACGGGAACAACGAGGTCAGCGTCGACAGCGCGATATGGCTGGCGATCGCCCAGCCGTCCTCCGCGGCGAAGTGATCGGCCGCGTCGATGAGAATCCAAAACGCCTTGCGCATGCCTCTTGAAGCCCGCTCCGATTTCGAGCCCGCCAACCCGCCCGCCGATCGCCACGCGCCCTTGGCGAGGCCTCTATATCACGCCCGGCTCGAGACATGGCCCCTCGAGCGGCCGCTCTCCCAAAGACGCATTGCAACGCCGAGCCGAGCCGAGCATGGTGCGACGCAACGGCGCCTCGGCAGGAGAATACGACATGTCCCTCGACGATCTCGCCCCGCAAGCCTTGAACGCCGTCGAGTCGCTGCTCGCCCACGCTGCGGCGGCCCTGCGCCGAAGGGTCAGCGACAAGGGGCGCCTGAGCGCGGCAAAAATCGAGCGCGAACAGCACGCCGCGCACGGGCTCGCCTGGCTCGCCACCTACGTCGAGGCGATCAAGGAAATGACCGCCTACGCGCGCCGGATCCGCGCCGAGGGACGCTTCGGCGAGACCGAGGCCCTGCTGACCGGGATCGGCATGGGCGAGTTCCTCGCCCAGATTTTTGGCGGCATTGCGATGAACCAGGGCGAGATCGTCCGCCTGAGCGATTTCGATTTGATGGCCGAGGATGTCGCGCAATTCCGCAACGCGGCGGTCGAGGCGCTGATCGACGGCGGCAATACGCTCGAATTGCGCGCGCGCCTCGCCACGCTGATTGCCGAGGCGCCCCCGGGCGCGATCGGCGATCCCGGACTCGACGAGACTTTCGAGGCCATCCGCACCGAGATGCGCCGCTTCGCCGATGCGGAGGTGGTTCCCTACGCGCAGGACTGGCATCGCGCCAATCAATACATTCCGCTCCAAGTCATCGCCGGTCTGTCGGAAATGGGCGTATTCGGCCTGACGATTCCCGAGGAATTCGGCGGCATGGGCCTCGGCAAAGTGGCGATGTGCGTCGTTTCAGAGGAGCTTTCGCGCGGCTATATCGGCGTCGGTTCGCTAGGCACGCGCTCGGAAATCGCCGCCGAACTGATCCTGGTCGGCGGCACGCCGGAGCAAAAGCGCCATTTCCTGCCCAAGATCGCCAGCGGGGAAATCCTGCCCACCGCCGTCTTCACCGAACCCAACACCGGCTCGGACCTCGCCTCGCTGCGCACCCGCGCGACGCGCGAGGGCGAGGCTTATGTGATCAACGGCGCCAAGACCTGGATCACCCATCCGGTGCGCGCCGATCTCATGACGCTGCTCGCCCGCACCGACCCGAGCGAGCCCGGCTATAGGGGGCTGTCGATGTTCCTCGCCGAGAAGCCGCGCGGCACGGACGCCGAGCCGTTCCCGGCTCAAGGCATGTCAGGCGGCGAAATCGAAGTGCTCGGCTATCGCGGCATGAAGGAATACGAGATCGCCTTCGACGGCTTCGCCATCCCTGCCGACAGCCTGCTCGGCGGCGTCGAGGGCCAAGGCTTCAAACAGCTGATGGAGACCTTCGAGTCGGCGCGCATCCAGACCGCGGCGCGCGCGGTCGGCGTCGCGCAATGCGCGCTCGAACTCGGCCTGCGCTACGCCAAGGAGCGCGTGCAATTTGGCAAGACGCTGATCCATTTCCCGCGCGTCGCCGACAAGATCGCGATGATGGCGGTGGAAATCCACATCGCGCGGCAGATCACCTATTTCGCCGGGCGCGCCAAGGACGAGGGGCGCCGCTGCGATCTCGAGGCCGGAATGGCCAAGCTGCTCGGCGCCCGCGTCGCCTGGGCCGCCGCCGACAACGCCTTGCAAATCCACGGCGGCAACGGTTTCGCGCTCGAGTATCCGATCTCACGCGTCCTCTGCGACGCGCGCATCCTCAACATTTTCGAGGGCGCGGCGGAGATTCAGGCCCAGGTGATCGCGCGACGGTTGCTTGAAGGCGGAAATTAGGCCCCGATCGGGTGAGGCGGCACGGAGCGGCCGGCCTATCGCGACTGATTCCGAGGCAATTGGCCTCCCGGCGCACCGCGGCGCTCGACGCCGCTTCAGACCCACGCGCCACGCCGGTCGGGCGTATGCCGCGCGCGTCGGCGGCCGTGGTTGCGACGTCGATGACGCGCCCGCGAATGAAGGGCCGGCGCTCGACGATGGCGGCGACCGCGCTGCGGCGCTTGTCCAAATCGGTGAAGCGCACATGCGTTCCGAAAGGCAATGTGCGAGGAGCGGCAATGAGCCCGTGGCGCAGTGGGTTATTGTAAAAGGCCGCCTTGCCGTATTCGTCCGCCGAAGAGGAGGAGGAATAGGCGATCGCGGTTCCGAATACCGCAAGAATCGTGATCTCCATTGGGGATCCCTCTTCTTGATCTTCACGCCTCCCGCCCCGACGACGGTCGCCTTCTCCGGTGACTTTGCGTCAAAAAGACGATAGCCCCAATTTCGTCTCAATTGGTCCGTGGAATCGTGCAACAATGAATTGCGCAGGCCCGATCGGGCGAAAGGGCGCCAGGGTGAAGGTTCTTATCGTCGGCGCAGCGGGCATGATTGGGCGCAAGTTGTGCGAACGGCTGGCGCGCGATGGCGTCCTCGCGGGACAACCCATCGAGACGGCCCACCTCGTCGACGTCGTCGCGCCAAGCGCGCCCTCCCTCGCCGACTTCCCGACGACCACGGAGGCTTTCGACATCGCCGCGCCTTATGTCGCGCCGAAGTTGATCGCCGGGCGCCCCGACATCATCTTCCTCCTCGCGGCGATCGTTTCCGGCGAGGCCGAGAGCGATTTCGACAAAGGCTATGCGGTCAACCTCGATGGCGCGCGCGCGCTGTTCGAAGCGATACGACGCGAATATCGACTTTCCGGCGGCGCCTATCGGCCCAAGCTTATCTTCACCTCCTCGATCACCGTTTTCGGCGCGCCGTTTCCCGAGACCATCGGGGATGAGTTCGTCTTGACGCCGTTGACGAGCTACGGAACGCAGAAGGCGATCTGCGAATTGCTGCTCGCCGACTATACGCGCCGCGGATTCTTCGACGGCGTCGGACTGCGGCTGCCGACCATTTGCGTGCGCCCGGGCCCGCCCAATCGCGCCACGTCCAGTTTCTTCTCCGCAATCATTCGCGAGCCGCTGGCGGGGCGCGAGGCGATTCTGCCGGTCGCCGAAAGCGCGCGCCATTGGCACGCCTCGCCGCGCTCGGCGGTCGGATTTCTTGTGCATGCGGCGAATCTCGACGTCGCCAAGCTCGGCGCGCGGCGTTCTCTAACGATGCCCGGCGTCTCTGCGACCGTTGGAGAGCAGATCGACGCTTTGCGCTCCGTCGCGGGCGAAGCGGCGACAAGGCTCATCCGGCGTCAGCGCGACGAAGCGATCGAACGCGTTGTCGCGGGATGGCCGAGCCGGTTCGACGCCAGTCGCGCACGTGGCCTCGGCTTTGCCGCCGAATCCAGCTTCGCCGAGATTATTGCGGTCTATAGGGAAGACGAGCATGTCGGCGCTGTCGCATGAAGACGCCGCCGTCAAGGCGGCGTCGAATTCGATCGTCAATGTCCCGGAGGATGCGGTCCGCGCGAGCGACGGCGCGACCGTGCCGATCGCGCCTGCCCGTGGGCGCAGCCTTGGGTTGGCGGGGCGCCTACTGCTGCTGACGATCGGCTTCGTCTTGCTGGCGATGGGATTGTTCTATGTCTCGCGCCTATCGGCCTACCGCGAAAACTGGCTGCGCGACCGTCTGATGGTCGCCCATACCGCGATGCTGCTGTTCGGAGAGACGGCCGACGAGACGTTGCCCAAAGGGCTTGCGACGAAAATCCTCGACAGCGTCGGCGCCAAGACCATCGTCGTCACCATGCCAGACCATCGACGACTGGTCGCGAGCACGGGGATTGAACCGCTGATCAGCGACACCTACGAACTCAGCGACCCCTCGATGATGGAGGGCAATCAGGCGTCGTTCCGCACGCTGTTCGCCGCGCCCGGCTCCGTGGTGAGGGTCGTCGGCCGCGCGCAGAGCGATGGCGCGTTGGTCGACATTACGCTCGATCAAACGCCGCTGATCAACGCAATGTGGCGGATCTCCCGCAATTTCCTCACCCTGTCGCTGATCGTGTCGGCGGTGGTGACCTGCGTGCTGTGGGCGGCGCTGTGGTCGATGGTGATCCGGCCGGTGCGGCGACTGACCTCGAGCATCATCGCCTTCGGCGAGCGGCCGCAGGAGGGCGCGCGCATTATCGCGCCGAGCGGTCGCAACGATGAAATCGGCCGCGCCGAGACAGCGTTGGCGGCGATGCAGGGCTCGCTCGCCCATGAGCTGAGCCAACGCAAGCGGTTGGCCGAGCTCGGCATGGCGGTCGCGCGCATCAATCACGATTTGCGCAACATGCTTTCGGCGGCGCAACTCATTTCCGATCGCCTGGCGGCCATCCCGGATCCGCTCGCCCAGCGCCTCGCGCCGCGCCTCGTGGCGACGCTCGACCGCGCCATCGCCTTTTGTCAGTCGACCCTCACCTACGGCGGCGGACGCGAGCAGGCGCCCGCGCGGCGGCGCTTCGATCTGCGCGAACTGGTGCGCCAAGTCGTCGAGACGGCGGAAGCCGAGCAGGCCGGCGCGATCGTCTACGCCATCGATATCCCACCGAAATTCGAGCTACTCGCCGATCCCGATCACGTGTTGCGGGTGATCGAGAACCTTTGCCGCAACGCGGCCCAGGTGTTGCACAGCCATGGCGCGCAGAATGGCCGCCCGCCGGCGATCCGCCTCGCCGCGATCCGCACCGACAGCGTCGCCTTGATCGAGATTTCCGACAGCGGCCCTGGCTTTCCCGCGGAGCAGACCGCGCGCCTATTCGAACCCTTTCATTTGTCGACGCGCGAAGGCGGCGCCGGTCTCGGCCTCGCCATCGCGGCCGATCTCATCGCGCGCAACGGCGGCTCGATCAGTCTGGCCGAAGCCAAAGGCGACGACTTCTATTGCGGAGCGCGCTTTCTCATCACCTTGCCGACGCCCGAAGATGGCGCGCGCAAGCTCGGTCGCGCCGCGTTGAGCGTCTGACCCCCTGCCGCCGCCAGGGCGAAATGCGCTGGTGCATCGGGCGGAAGGCGCGGCTATCTATCGCTTGTCCCGCGCTTCTCCGCCTTAGGCTCCCATGCCCGCTGATCCGACCTCCGCCTCCCGCACGATGTCGGGCGCCGCTCTCGCGATGGGCGCTTGGGCGGCGTTCAGCCTGCAAGATGCGATCGTCAAATACCTTGTTGTCGACCTGCCGGTGCCCGAGGTGCTGTTCGCGCGCTCGCTGGTGATCGTCGCCCTCGCCAGCCTGCTGGCGAGGCGCGCCGATTTCGCCGCAATGGTCCGGCCGCGTCACGGCGCGGCCATCGCGTTGCGTTCTCTGGTGATCTTCATCGCCTGGGTGGCCTATTACCGCGCCTCGCGCTCGCTGCAGCTTGCGGAGATGGTCACCTTCTATTTCGCCGCGCCGCTGTTTGTCGTCGCGATGTCGGGGCCGTTGCTGCGCGAGGCGGTCGGCGCTGGCCGCTGGCTGACGACGATCGTCGGCTTTGGCGGCGTCGCGATTGCGGCCAATCCGACCGGCGTGACGGATCTCAATCCCGCCTTGCTGGCCCTTTTTGCGGCGCTGTGCTGGGCGATCACGACACTGCTGGCGCGCTCGATGACCAAGGGGATCAGCACCGCGACGATGATGGTGGGCAGCAATCTCGCCTTCGTCGTCGCCTGCGGCGCGCTCGCGCCGGCGATCTTCGTTTGGCCCAGCGCGCGCGGCGTCGTCCTGACGGCGGCGCTCGGCTGTGTCGGCGGTCTCGGGCAGTACCTGTGGTTCGAGGGCGTTCGACGGGCGCAAGCCTCGCTGCTGGCGCCGCTGGAATACGTCATGCTCGCCTATGCCGTCTTCTGGGGCTGGCTGATCTTCGGCGACCTGCCCGGCGGGCGCACCTTGCTCGGCGCGGCGATCATTCTTGTCAGCGGGCTGGCGACGCTGCTGGTCGAGGCGCGCCGGCATCGTATCGCGACCCGGGACTGACGGAAATCGTGTTTACGCGAGCACGCGCTTCGACTATTGCTCGCGCCTCCCCAGAGGAAATGAACATGGACGCGCACAGGATCGCCGAGCAAAAGACCGCCGCGATCAGCTTTCTGTCCTCCGGGGCGCCGGAGGCGAACGCCGCGCTGGATAAGCTCGTCGCGCGCTACGGCAATGTTCCGCCTGAACAGGCCGACGTGATCGTGGCGCTCGGCGGCGACGGACTGATGCTCCAGACGCTGCACCGCATTATGAACGCGCCCAAGCCGATTTACGGCATGAATCGTGGCTCGGTCGGCTTCCTCATGAACGATTTCGCCGAGCGCGGATTGATCCAGCGCTTGGAGGCCGCGCGGCCCTCGATCATTCATCCGCTACTCATGCGCGCAAGAGACGTGCGGGGAGTCGAGACAACGGCGCGCGCCATCAATGAAGTTTCCCTGCTGCGCCAGATCTATCAGGCGGCAAAGCTGTCCATCAGCGTGGACGGAAGGGTGCGGCTCGAAGAGCTTATCGCCGACGGCGTGCTCGTGGCGACGCCCGCCGGCTCGACCGCATATAATCTCTCCGCCAACGGCCCCATCGTGCCGCTGGGCGCGCCGCTGATCGCGTTGACGCCGATCTCGGCCTTCCGACCCCGCCGCTGGCGCGGCGCGCTGCTTCCCGACCGGGCGCGCGTCAGCATCGAGGCGCTCGAGGTCGAGAAGCGTCCGGTCGCCGCCGCAGCCGACCGTTTCGAAATCCGCGACATCGCCCGCGTCGACATCGAGGCCGATCACGCGACCTCGTTGGTGCTCCTACACGACCCCGGCCATTCGCTCGACGAACGAATCCTGCGGGAGCAATTCAAACACTAAGGCCAACGACGGCGATCGGCGCAGGCCTGCAGAGAGAAGGATCGTCCGCCATGGCCAGAGGAGCGAGAGTTCTCGCCGAGACGGTGATCGCCGAGGGGCGCTTTCGCCTGACGCGAACGCGAGCCGAAATCGAGGAGGCCGACGGCGTCCGGCGCACGCTCGATTATGAAATCTATCGCCACGGGCCCGCGGCGGCGGTGCTGCTTTACGATCCCGCGCGTGGCGTGGCGCTGCTGGTCAAACAGTTCCGTCTCGGCGCATATCTGGCCGACGGCGCGCTTGAAACGATCGAGGCCTGCGCCGGCATGCTCGACGGCGACGCTCCGGAAATCTGCGTCGTGCGCGAAGCCTTGGAGGAAACGGGCGTGCGCGTCGCTGGCGTCCGCCATGCCTTCGACGCCTTCACCAGCCCGGGCGGCATGACGGAAAAAATCGCCTGCTTCGTCGCGCCTTACAGCGCAACGGATCGCATTGGCGCCGGCGGCGGCGTCGACGCCGACGAGCATATCGAAGTCGTCGAGATTCCGCTCGAAAAGGCTCTGGCGATGATCGAGAGCGGCGAGATTCGTGACGCGAAGACGATCGCGCTGCTCTATTACGCCAAGGCGAAGGATTGGTTCGGATCGGCGCTCGCCCGCCGCTAGTCCTGCGGCATGGCCAGCGGTTGCGCGGGAATCGCGGAAGCGACCGGACCGGGGCCTGCGCCGTCGCGCTGGTAGACATCCGGCCGGAACTGCACGATGCCGTCGGGAGTGGCCCAGGCGGTGACATAGACCCAATAGACATTGACCGGCGTCGCCAGCTTGACGTCGACGCGCTGGCCGGAGTTGATGACCTGGTCGATCTGGTCGCGCCCCCAGCCGGGATTGTCCTTCAGCAGCCAGGCGACGTAGTCGCGAACGTCCTGTACGCGCACGCAACCCGATGAGACGAAGCGGAAGTCGTCGCCAAAAATGCCCTTTGAGGGCGTGTCGTGCATATAGACGCCGTACGGATTGGGGATGTTGATGCGCACCGAGCCGAGCGAGTTGATGTCCGCGCCGGTGTCCTGGCGATATCTGTAGTTCGTCGCCTCGGTGGAATTCCAATTGATCGAATGCGGCGACACCTCCTGCCCCTCTCGATTGAAGACGCGGATCTTCTCGTCGGTGAGGTAGTTCGGATCGGCCTGCATCTTGGGGATGAGGTCCTTCTTGATCAGAGAGGGCGGCACGGTCCAGAACGGATTGAAATTGATTTCGGTCGCCTTGGTCTGCATGATCGGCGACTGGCGGTCGATCTTGCCGACCCCCGCCACGTGATGCGAATAGACGACCCCCGCCTCGACGGTTTCGACCGCGGCGGCGGGAATGTTGACCATTACGAACCGCTCGCCCAAATCGCCGGAAAACGCGCGCAGTCGTACGATGTTGGTTTCCAGCTGCTGCAGCCGGGTTTCGGCGGGGACGTTCAACTCGGCCAGGGTCTCATCGTTCACAATGCCGGTCGGACCGAGACCATGGCGAACCTGGAAGCGCCGGACCGCGGCATCGACGAAGGAATCGAACGTCGACCCCATCCCCGCCACCGGATCGAGATCGCCGGAGGCGATCAGACGTTGGCGCAAGGCCTGCACCGCCTTCGACTTGGCGCCGATCTTGAGTTCGCCGCCGCCCGGCACCTGGTTCCAGCCGCCGCGCGCGACGATGCTCTGATAAAGTTGGATCGCCGCCTCGGTCGCAGCGACGGTGGCGGGCGAAAGCACCGGCGTCGTTTCGCGGCCGACGGAAATGCGTGCGGAAGTTTCGTAGCTCTGGCGCCATTCCGCCTGATCGTCGGCGGCGTCTTGGGCGCGGGCGCTGAAACTCGTCAGTCCAGCCCCGGCAAGCGCGCAAATGGCCACGCCGGAAAGAAAAGCGCGTCGATCGACGCGCGATAAACCAATTACCGTCATTGAAACGCCAAGCCCCGTTCCATAAGAAAACCAGCGAGATGACGCCCCAGACCGCCGCCCCCCGCCGCGCCCGGAACACGCATTTGCGCCTGATTCCACCGCGACGGCTTTGTCTCCTTAGCAAGAAACCGGGCTAGTCGGGCGAATTTATGGCCGCGTCATCACGCGCCCGAAGTCGCGATCGCGCCGGCCCGCCAACCCGGCGCCGAGACGCAAGAAGAAGGGCGCCCGCGAGAGACGCCCTTCGATCGAGAACTGATCGCCGACGATGTCAAATTCGAGCTCAGAGCCGATACTTGATCTGATCGGTCCAGAAGCGTTCGAGGCGCGCCAGCGAAATGTTCATGCGGGCGAAGTCGTCGATCAGGATGCCGCCGATCTGCTCGACCGTCACCGCGTGCTTCTCGTAGAGGCCGAAGATGATGCGATGGACCTCTTCGCCCTTTTCGGTCAGACTGATACGGACCGAACGGCGGTCGATGCGCGAGCGGGCGTGATGGAGATAACCCATCTCGACCAGCTTCTTGACGTTATAGGAAACGTTCGAGCCGAGATAATAGCCGCGGGTGCGCAATTCGCCGGCGGTCAATTCCTTGTCGCCGATGTTGAAGAGCAGCAGCGCCTGCACCGCGTTGACGTCGGAGCGTCCCCGGCGATCGAACTCGTCTTTGATCACGTCGAGGAGACGGCGATGCAGCCGCTCCACCATCGTCAGCGTTTCAAGATAGGCAGGACGAACCCCGGCAATTCGCTCCGCTCGGGATACGCCTTCCTCTGTCTTAGCAAGGTTCTTCATGACTTACTCGCCTGTTCGACTGTCCCCGGCCGAGATTATTATTCGGTCCGCTTATGAAGCAGACTGTAGACCATGGCTATGAAGACGAGTTTAAGAGTCAAGATGAATCCACAGTTTACTCGAACTGGTAAATTTGAACTGAATCAAAGCATTTGTTGACCTTGGTAGAACGTTAACTCGGCGTGGCGCTTGGCTCACATCCGCTCCTGGGCGGCGCGCCAGCTCAGCAGAAAGTATATCGCCACCAGCAGCACGTTGAGCAGAACGCCGAGCACGCCCGTCACCGCGCCGCGCACCCCGAGGGCCGGCGAAACGGCCTCGATCGCCGCGCACAGCAACCACAACACGCCCCCCCAAGGCGCGGCGAGCCACAGCCCGACGGCGGCGAGTGGATCGACCGCCGCGAAGAAGACGATCGAACCTTGCAACGATCGCGGCAACATCGCGAAATCGCCGTAGCCGGGGAGCGCGCCGAGCGCCAGCCCCCAATTGAAGAGCCCCTTGGCGACCCAGACCCAGGCGAGCGTGCGCATGAACCAGACCAGCCCCTCCGTCCAACTCAACTGCACGCGCAGCCGCGCCGCGGCGCGCCCGGGCGCTGGCGTCTGATCGATGATCTGCGTCACGCCGTCGGGGCTCTGGCGCATGACGGCCTTCATCGCGGCGCCTCCGGAAAGGTCAATTCCTCGGCCTCGAGCGGCGCGAAATATTCAGCGATCGCCGCCTCTTGGAGCGCCTCGCCGGGACCGGGCCGCCAGCGTGGAGATTGGTCCTTGTCGATGATCGTCGCGCGCACGCCCTCGTAAAAATCGTGGCCGCGGCATATGCGCGACACAATACGGAACTCGAGCCGCATCGCATCCTCGAACGACAAGTCGGCGCCCAGCGCCATCTGGCGAAGCGCGATGGCCTGGCTGGTCGGCGATTTTTCCTGCATCGCGGCAAGCGCAGATCGCGCCAACGGCGACCCCTGCTCGGCCGCGGACGCGAGGGCGTCGAGGATCGCCTGTCGGTCGAGGCGAGCAAACCAGGATTCGATATTGGCGGCGTCGGCCATGATTTTCGATGGCGGCGGCGGCGCGGCGAACGAGGCGAGAATTTCGTCAACCGAACCTCGCCCTTCCAACGCGCCCGCGAGCGCGCCGAACGAGGCGCTTGGAACGAAACTCTGGGCCAAAGAGAGCGCGACGACGTCGCCCGCCTCGGCCCGCAAGCCCGTCGCCACCAGAAAGGCGCCGATGCGATGGGGAAGCCGCGGCAGCGCAAAGGTCGCTCCGACGTCGGGGAAGAAACCGATCCCGACTTCGGGCATTGCAAACACGCAAAGCTCGCTCGCGACGCGATGCGACCCATGGACGCACAGGCCGACCCCGCCGCCCATGACGATGCCGTCGACCAGCGCGACAAAAGGCTTGGAATAGCGCTTGATGCGACGGTTCAGCTGGTATTCCTCGCGCCAGAAGGCAAGTTGCGCGGCGTGGTCGCCCGCCTTGCCCTGCTGGTAGATCAGCCGGATGTCGCCGCCGGCGCAGAAGGCCCTCCCGCCCGCGCCAGCGACGATAACGCGCGCGACGCGCTCGTCGCGCTCGAACGCATCGAGCGCCTCGGCGATCGCCCGCACCATTGCAAGCGTCAAAGCGTTGAGCGCCTTGGGCCGGTCGAGAAGGATGAAGCCGGCTGCGCCCCTTCGCTCGAATCGCGCTCCCGGTCCTTCCGAGGCGAAGTTCGTCGCAGACGGCTGCAAGGTCACCCCAGCGGCGCGAGGATGGCGTCGATAGCGTTGGCGACCTCGGAGATGCTCGCCATGCCGTCGACGAAGCGCAGCGCGCCCTTGGCCGCGTAATAGGGCGTCACCGCCGCCGTATCGCGGAAATAGGCGGCCAAGCGCGTTTTGAAGACCTCGGGATCGTCGTCCTTGCGCACGGGCCGTCCGGCGGCCTTGGCTTCCGCCGCGCGCTGGACAATGCGCGAGACGAGCTTCTCGGCGTCGGCCTTCAGCTCGATCGCCGCGTCGATCTTGAACCCCTTGCGGGCGAGCATCGTGTCGAGCGCCTCGGCCTGGGCCAGCGTTCGAGGAAAGCCATCGAGGATGAAGCCCTCCCTCGCGTCGGGCTGGCTAATGCGATCTTCGATGATGTCCTGGACGATTTCGTCGGAAACCAGGGCGCCCGACTCCATCACCGCCTTGGCTTTGAGGCCGATCGGCGTCCCCGCGCCGACCGCGGCGCGAAGCATGTCGCCGGTCGAGAGTTGAGGAATGCCGTATTTCTCCACCAGTCGGGTCGCCTGCGTGCCTTTGCCCGCGCCAGGCGGCCCAAGCAGGATTAACCTCATCTCTTCCTCCCCCGCAATTTGGCTTTTCTGATCAGGCCTTCATATTGATGCGCCTGCAAGTGTCCATGGATCTGCGCCACCGTATCCATGGTGACGTTGACGACGATCAACAGCGACGTGCCACCAAAATAAAGCTGGACCGACGAATAGGAGGTTAGCAATTCCGGCAAGATGCAGATCAGCGCGAGATATCCGGCGCCGAGCACGGTGATGCGGGTGAGGATATGGTCGATATATTGCGCCGTGCGCTCGCCCGGGCGCACGCCCGGGACGAACCCGCCGTGCTTCTTGAGATTGTCGGCGGTTTCGACCGGGTTGAACACCGTCGCCGTATAGAAGAACGCGAAAAAGACGATTAGCGCGACATAGAGGATGATGTAGAGCGGTCCGCCACGCCCTAAGAGGGTGGTGATGGTCGAAAGGATCCCCGAACCCGCCGACCCCTGCGCGAAATTGGCGACCGTGGTCGGCAAAAGCAGCAGCGAAGAGGCGAAGATCGGCGGAATCACGCCCGAAGTGTTGAGCTTGAGCGGCAGGAAAGAACTCTGCCCCTCGTACATCTTATTGCCGACTTGGCGGCGAGGATAGGTGATGGGCACGCGGCGCTGGGCCCGTTCCATGAACACGATGAACGTGACGACGGCGAACACCATCACGATGATGCCGAGCACCAGCCCGGTCGAAATCGACCCCTGACGGCCGAGTTCGAAGAGTTGCACGACCGCGACCGGCAGGCGCGCGACGATGCCGGCGAAAATGATGAGCGACGAGCCATTGCCAACGCCGCGCGAGGTAATCTGCTCGCCGAGCCAGACCAAGAACATCGTGCCGCCGGTCAAGGTGAGCACCGTGGAGAAGCGGAAGAGCAGGCCGGGATCGGCGACGATGCCCGGGCGGCCCTCAAGGCCGATGGAAATGCCATAGGCCTGGAACACCGCCAGCACCACCGTCAGGTAGCGGGTGTATTGATTGAGAACCTTGCGCCCCGCCTCGCCTTCCTTCTTGATCGCCTCTAGCGAGGGCAGCACCGAGCTTAGCAGTTGGATGATGATCGAGGCCGAGATGTAGGGCATGATGTTCAGCGCGAACACCGCCATGCGCTGGACCGCGCCGCCCGAGAACATGTTGAACATGTCGAGCACGCCCTGGCTGTGCCCGGTGAACGATTGCTCGAACGCGTTGGGGTCGATGCCTGGCAATGGAATGTAAGTGCCAAGGCGAAAGACGACCAAGGCGCCGAGCGTGAACCAGATACGCTTCTTGAGTTCTTCCGCCTTGGAGAACGCGGACCAGTTGATATTGGCTGCAAGCTGCTCGGCCGCCGATGCCATCTCTTTCGCGCTCCGCTTTTCCCTCGCGCGCATGGCGCGCCGATTGAGCGCCTCCCTTGGCGGCGGACCGCCGCGCAAGGCAATAGACGCAATTCGAACGGTCGCCTATCCGGCCCCGTTCAAATCATATGGCCCGAGCGCGACGAATTGCCACCCCTCGGGGCGGCGCGCCCGCCTAGCCGGCCGCGGGCGTGGCCTCGGCCTTGAGCGTTTTCACGCTGCCGCCGGCCTTTTCGATCGCCGCGACAGCGCTCTTCGACGCGCCATAGACTTCGAATTCGACCTTGGCCTTGATCTCGCCCTTGCCTAGGATCTTCACGCCGTCGCGCGCGCGCGACACCACGCCGGCTTCGACCAGCGCGGCGTTCGTGATCGGTTTGCCCGCGTCGAGGACGCCGGCGTCGATCGCAGTCTGGATACGGCCGAGATTGACCTCGTTCACGTCGAGCGGCGACGGCGGAGTGAAGCCGCGTTTGGGCAAGCGCCGATGAAGCGGCATTTGGCCGCCTTCGAATCCCTTGATGCGTACGCCCGAACGCGCGGTCTGGCCCTTGCCGCCGCGGCCCGCTTGCTTGCCTTTGCCGGAGCCGATGCCGCGACCGACGCGAATGCGCGCCTTCGAGGATCCCGGGTTATCCCTGATGTCGTTGAGTTTCATAATCGCGATCCTCACTGGCCGTCGACGACGCGCACGAGGTGCGCGACCTTGGCGATCATGCCGCGGACAGCAGGCGTATCCACGACGCTGGCGCGCCGACCGATCTTGTTGAGGCCGAGGCCTTTGAGCGTATCGCGCTGCGCCCGCGGACGTCCGATGGCGCTGCCGACCTGTTCGAGAACGACTGTCTTTTGCGTGGTCATGTTCAGGGCCCGCGATTACGAGTCGGAGGCGTCGGCTTCGACGCCCTGCCGGCGCGACTAG
>CAVWKL010000274.1:0-20079 GCA_963755075.1 uncultured Alphaproteobacteria bacterium | reverse complement strand
TCTCCCTCCGCTTCGTTCGGTTGGTACTTGTATTGCTAACTCAGATGCTGCCCGGCCGCCTCGAATGCGCGCAGCGCATTGAGCGGCAACCATTTGCGATCCATCGTCCCTCCCCCCGGTCGAGGCGCGACGGGTCAACCAATTCTCGTACTCGCGAGCAAATCGATCGCCAACTCGTAGCCCATGCCGGGTTTATCGGACAACACGATATGGCCTGCGTCGTTCACCCGCAAGGGCTCGGCCATCATGTAGTCGCGACGGTCCACATCCCATTCCGGCGGATCGTAGGGAAATTCGAGAAACGGCGCGTCGCAGAGCCCCGCCGTCAGATGCGCGTTGGCGACGACGCCCATGCCGTTCGTCCAGGTGTGCGGGGTGAAGATCAGATTGTGCTCCTGCGCCATCAGCGCGACGCGGCGCAAGCCGGTGATCCCGCCCGCCAGCGCCGCGTCCGGCTGCAGCACGTCGAGGCAGCCCTCGGCGATGAGGTCGCGAAATTCGTAGAGCTCCCTGGTCATTTCGCCGCCGGCGACGCGCACGTCGACCCGCTCGCGCAGACGCCGCATGCCGACGCGGTCGCCGCGATGCAGCGGCTCCTCCATCCAGTAGACGCCGAGCCGCTCCAGTTGGCGCGCGACTTCCAGCGCGTCCTTGAGCGTCCATGGCGCATAGGCGTCCCAGGACATGCGCCAGCCCTGATTGCAGTCGACCATCAGTTCGAGCCGCTCGCCGACCCGCGCCCGCACGGCTTCGAGCGCCCGGATGTCGGCGCGCCAGTCGCCGCGATGGAAACGGATCTTCAGCGCCGTGAACCCCTTGTCGAGATAGGCTTGGGCCGCGTCGGCGAGTTCGGCCGGCCCGCGCAAGGTTCCCGACGAGGCGTAGGCGCGCACGCGGTTCGACAGGCCGCCGATCAGTTTCCAACAGGGCTGGCCCGCGATCTTTCCCGCCAAGTCCCACAGCGCGAGATCGAGCGGCCAGCAGCGGCCCCAGTGAAAGCTGATGTTGTTGAGAATGCGCCAATGGCGCTCGAGCGCCAGCGCGTCCTCGCCGACGAACAGAGGCTCGTGGCCCTCGAAGCCGAGCATCATGTCGCCCGAGCCGATCCCGGTGACGCCGAGATCGGTGTGCACTTGCACGATCGCCGCGTCCCAGAACGTGCGCGGCTTGGTGTCCCAACTGGCGCGAAACGGCGGATCGAAATGCAGGCGGTGGCGCGTGATCTCGATGGCCGTGATGATCGCCTTGGGGGCGCGCGCGAGGGGCGTGAAAGCTTCGGTCATGGCGGCTCCGTGTCGCGCCCGCCCCTCCCGCAAAGCCGGAGAAGGGCGAGCGCCTACCGATACGCGGTCCAGATCGTCTTATAATCCATGTACTTGTCGACGGCGTGGGGCGAGCGGTCGCGCCCGAAGCCGGACTGCTTGAAGCCGCCGAACGGCGTCGTCAGCGACGAGCGGTCGTAGGTGTTGACCCACACCGTGCCGGCGCGGATGGCGCGCGAGAGGCGATGGGCGGCGTTCATGTCGGCGGTCCACACCGCCGCGCCGAGGCCGTAGATGGTGTCGTTGGCGAGGCGGATCGCCTCGGCCTCCTCGTCGAAGGGAATGACGACGACGACGGGTCCGAAAATCTCCTCCTGCGCGATCCGCATGTCGTTGCGCGCGTCGTCGAGAAGGGTCGGCTCGACGTAATAGCCGCCCGTCTCCCGCATCGCGCGGCGCCCGCCGAACGCCACGCGCGCGCCCTCCTTGACCCCGAGTTCGATGTAGGCGAGCACGCGCTCCATGTGCCGCTCCTCGACGAGCGCCCCGAGCTGGGCGGCCGCCTCGAAGGGATGACCGAGCGGGATGTGCGCGCGCTGGGCTTCGCCGATGGCCTCGACCAGCTTGGCGCGGATCGAGGAATGCGCGATGACCCGCGAGCCGGCGTGGCAGGTCTCGCCCTGATTGTAATAGATGCCCCAGGCGATCGCCTCGGCCGCCGCCGCGATATCGGCGTCGGCCATGACGACATGCGGGCTCTTGCCGCCGCATTCCAGCGAGACCCGCTTCATATTGCTTTGGCCGGAATAGATCAGCATCAGCTTGCCGACCTCGGTCGAGCCGGTGAAGGCGATCATGTCGACCCCGGGGTGCAGCGCCAGCGGCTTGCCGGCGCTTTCGCCGAAGCCCGGCACGACGTTGAGGACGCCGTCCGGCAGGCCCGCCTCTCTGGCGAGGCCCGCCAGGACGATCGCGCCGAGCGGCGACTGCTCGGCGGGCTTCAGCACCACCGAATTGCCCGCCACCAGCGCCGGGCCGATTTTCCACGCCGCAATGATCAGCGGATAGTTCCACGGCACGATCGCGCCGACGACGCCGAGCGGCTCCTTGCGAACGAGGGCGACGTCGCGCGCGCCGACCGGCGCAACCTCGTCGTAAAGCTTGTCCGCGAGTTCCCCATAATATTGGATGCAGTCGGCGCAGAACGGCACGTCGACCGCGATCGCGTTGGCGATCACCTTGCCGACGTCGAGGGTCTCCAAGAGCGCGATCTCGTCGACGTGGCTGCGGATCAATTCGGCAAAACGCAGCAAGACTTGCTTCTTGCGCGTCGGCGCGGCGTCGCGCCATTCGCCCTTTTCGAAGGCGCGGCGCGCCGCGGCGACCGCGCGATCGACGTCGGCGGCCTCGCAATCGGCGACGTGGGCGAAGACCTTGCCGTCGACCGGCGACGTCTTGGCGAAGGTCTTGCCGCTCAGCGCGCCGACATAGGCGCCGTCGATGAAGGCGCGGCCTTCCGGCTTGAGCGCCGCGGCGCGGGCGAGCCAGCCCTCTTTGGACGTGGGACGGTCGAGCATTTCTTTCTCCTCACCAAGCACACGCATTGTCCGTCCTTGCGAGGGGCCGCTGGGGGCCGGCAAAGCCATCCAGGAAGGGTTTACGCAGCCCCTAAATGGCTTCGTCGCCGCGCTCCTCGCCATGACGGCGTCACGATTCGTTCGCCCCATCATCGGCCGTCAGGCGAGCGAGAGTATGCGCTTCGACAGGTCGAGCAAATCCGCTTGGCTCGACGCGCGCTTGTTGGAATCGCGCATCGCGGCGTTTTCGGGGCGCGCGGCCTGCGCGGCGAGCGCCTCGGCGCCGACGCCGGCGAATTCGTCGGCAATATGGAGCTTCAGGCCGCACGTGCGCAACAGCGTCTCATAGGCGGCGATGAAGCCGCTCGCGCTCGGTTCGGCGCCGAGCGCGGCGGCGCAAGGGCCGAAGGCGTCGTTGCCCTCGACGTTCCACGGCAGGCTCGCCAGCATCGCCACGCCGACCGCGCGGCCGTGGTGGATGGGCCTCAGCGAGCCCATGGCGTGGCCGAGCGCGTGCGCGATCGCGGTGCCGCAATTGTCGATGGCGACGCCGCCGTAGGCGGCCGCCCACTGCATCGCGGCGCGCGCCTCGAGATCGCCGGGGCGCGCGACCGCGCGAGCCAAGTGCCGCCCGACGAGCCGGATCGCCTCGAGCGCGAAGAGATTGGCGGCCGGATTCGCGTTGCGGTTCGTCGCCGCCTCGACCGCGTGAACCAGCGCATCGATCCCGGTCGCGGCGGTCAAGGCCGGCGGCAGGCTTTTGGTCAGTTCGGGGTCGAGCACGACTTCGTCGGCTTTGATCTCGTCGCCCCACAGCCAGACCTTGGCGTGATCGGCGCGGGTGAGGATCGCCGTGCGCGTCGTCTCGGAGCCGGTGCCCGAAGTGGTCGGCACACAGACCTTGCGCAGCGGCGCCGCCGGCAGAGGATGCTCGCCGAGCTGATAGCGCTCGGCCGAATCGGGCGCCGGCGCGATGGCGGCGACCGCCTTGGCGAGATCGAGCGCCGAGCCGCCGCCGAGCCCGACGACGACGCTCGCCTCGGCGGCGCGCGCCACCGCCGCGGCGGCGTCGGCCTGGGCGATCGTCGGATCGCTCTGGAACGCGGTGAACAGCGCCACGGCGAAACCGCCCTTGCTGAGGCCGGCGGCGGTCTCCTCGATGAGACCGGTCGCGCCGAGGCCGGGGTCGGCGACGAGCAGCGCGACGCCGCCCGCCCCAGAGAGCGCCGCGACGCGCTCGCGCGCCCCGACGCCCGCGGTGATGCGCGGCAGGCGCGCGAATTCGTAAACGCTCATCGCACGCCCCATTTGAACGGTTCGAAACTGGGCGCACCATTGACCGTGGAGGCGCGCCGCGAAACCTGATTTTGAAGATGCGGCGATCACTTCAGGGCATGAGGCGTCGAGACGGCGTGCCGGCGGCCGACTTCTCCACCGACGAATTGCTCTACCTGCGGCGCAACCTCCGCGCCCATCGGCTCTACGGCATGAGCCCGGTCGAGCAGATTGCGCTCACCGTCAACATCGCCTTGCGCCGCGACATGGCGACGCTCGACTACTATCGCGCCGGCTCGACGCCCGACGCCTTCGCCACCTTGCCGAAGGACTGGACGATCGACCAGATCCGCCAGTTCCAGGATGATTTCGACGCGCTGATGGCGGGCAATTCGGCGCGGCGGCGGATGACGAAGTTCATGCCCGCCGAGTTCCGCCTCATCGAAGCGCGCCAGCCGCCGCTGAAGGACCAGTACGACGAGTGGCTGGCCCGCCTCATCTGCTACGCCTTCTTCGTCCCCGCCTCGGCCTTCGTCAGCCAGGTCAATCACGCCACCAGCGAGACGCCACGTCAGCAGGCGACGCAAAAGGGCCTCGTTCCGCTCAAGGCGTGGGTCAAGAGCGCGCTCGATCACGTCGTCCTGCGATTCAACTCGATCAAATCCCCATAATTGATGGGGAGGCGCTTGATGGAAGACGAAAGGAGTGATGCCCTTGATCCCAAAACTTCTCGACGATCGCGCGTAGCGCATCACTCGCGTTTGTTCCGCCCAATAGTTCGTTGACGGCGACACAAACGCCCATCAGCGCGCTGCACGCTTCGTCAATAGTGTCGAGCCGCTCCCGAGGCTTGAGAGGAGGCACGACGGACAGCGTCAAATAGCGTCCGTCCGTCTCTTGCTCAAAGGTCAGATGCCGGCTGAGCGCCATCAACGAGGGATGCACAGCATCAAGGGAAAGGCGCGCATAGGACAAATACGACCTCTCGAGCACGCCTACCGCGGCCACTTTGTTGACCCTGAATTTGGAAGGACGCGGCCACCTTGCAGCGATCCTTTTCAATTCAGCTCGGATGACGCGACCGGCGGTGTCGTCTCTCGTCTCTGGGTTCGCGAACTTGAGGCTAAGTTCACCTAGAGCCTTCCGACTTGCAGCCTCATCGAGCTGCATCTCTTTGATAAATTCGGCGCCCCGAGCATGAATCGCGGCCACCCACAGCAAATTTTCATAGCAGAGTCGAACGAGCGTGCGCGCCTCAATGATCGCTTCCTCGCGCACCATGACGATTGCGTTTCTAAAATTCGTGATTGTTCGACAGAGCAGTGTGAGCGCGACGATCTTCGGATCGCGAGCCCCTTCGCCGGTGATTTCAATCCTCGAAGCGCCAACGAGGTCAATAGCCACTCCGAGAAGGTCTTCGGCAAATTGAATCCCTTCTCTCTCCGCGGGCGTCATGACAGCCTGAGTTCGCATTCGCGCCCCTGGGCGAGTTCCCCCTGTGAACTCAACTCCGGCGGCTTCAAGCGCCATTTGAACTGCCGTCACATTATTGGCGGAGCCGAGGGCCGCCCCACCACTGCCCTCCATCCGCTTCAGGGTCGCGATTGAAATCGCGGCCCGGCTCGCCAAGTCCGCCTGCGACATGCCCAGCAAGGCCCGCGCCGCGGCAATCTGACGCCCTGTTGGTCGCGCCATTTCGTCCTCCGCAGTGGCATTGATCTAAACGCATAATCTTGATCTCTTAGTACAATGCCGATCTGTTCGGCGCAATCCCTCAAAGCCAACCGCGTGGCGCTCCCGATGAATAACCTAGTTGTCCCTTAAGGCCGACGACGCCCTTCCCCTTCGCCCCGCCGCAGGCTATGGGAGGCCTCGTTTTCCCAGCATCCCCGGACCCATGACTGAACCCAGCCCGGTCGCGCGTCGGCGCACCTTCGCCATCATCTCGCATCCCGACGCCGGCAAGACGACGCTCACCGAGAAGATCCTGCTGTTCGGCGGCGCCATTCAGCTCGCCGGCGAAGTGCGCGCCAAGGCCAACCGGCGCCAGACCCGCTCCGACTGGATGGGCATCGAGCGCGAGCGCGGCATTTCCGTCGTCACCTCGGTGATGACCTTCCAATACGCCGACTGCGTCTTCAACTTGCTCGACACGCCCGGCCACGAGGACTTCTCCGAGGACACCTATCGGACGCTGACCGCGGTCGACTCGGCGGTGATGGTGATCGACGCGGCCAAGGGGATCGAAGCGCGCACCCGCAAATTGTTCGAGGTCTGCCGCTTGCGCGACATTCCCATCGTCACCTTCATCAACAAGATGGACCGCGAGACGCGCGATCCCTTCGATCTGCTCGACGAAATCGAGAAGACGCTGGCGCTCGACACCGCCCCGCTCGACTGGACGATCGGGCGCGGGCGCTCGCTCGCCGGCGCCTACGACATCCGGCGCAAGACCGTCCGCGCGCTGGGCAAGAACGCCGCGGTCATCCCCGTTTCGGGACCGGGGGATCCGGCCATCGCCGCGCTGCTGCCCGAGCACGAAAGAGCCGCCGCAATCGAGGAAATGACGCTCGCGGTCGAGGGCTGTCGCGCCTTCGACAAGCAGGCCTTTCTCGAGGGTCACCTGACGCCGGTCATGTTCGGCAGCGCGCTGAAGGAATTCGGCGTGCGCGATCTCATCGACGCGATGGCCGAGTTCGCCCCGCCGCCGCGCGCCCAGGCGGCCTCGACCCGCATCGTCAAGGCGGACGAGCCGAAAATGACCGGCTTCGTCTTCAAGATCCAGGCCAACATGGACCCCAACCATCGCGACCGCATCGCCTTCACCCGCGTCTGCTCGGGCAAGCTCACCCGCGGCATGCGGGCAAAGCTCGTGCGCACCGGCAAGGCGATCACGCTCTCGGCGCCGCAGTTCTTCTTCGCCCAGGATCGCTCCCTCGCCGAGGAGGCCTACGCGGGCGACGTCGTCGGCATTCCCAACCACGGCCTTTTGCGCATCGGCGACACGCTGACCGAGGGCGAGGAGATCGCCTTTCGCGGCGTGCCGAGCTTCGCCCCGGAAATCCTGCGCCGCGTCAAGCTCGCCGACGCGATGAAGGCCAAGAAGCTGCGCGAGGCGTTGCAGCAGATGGCCGAGGAAGGCGTCGTGCAGGTGTTCCTGCCGCGCGACGGCGCGGCGGCCATTGTCGGCGTCGTCGGCGCGCTGCAGCTCGACGTGCTGAGCGAGCGCCTCAACGCCGAATACGGCCTGCCCGTCTCCTTCGAACAGAGCCGGTTCGAGGTCTGCCGCTGGGTGAGCTCTCCCGATCGCGCCGAACTCGACAAGTTCGTCGCCGCCTACCCCTCCTCGATGGCCGCCGATCTCGACGGCGCGCCGGTGTTCATGGCCTCAAGCGCCTTCAATCTGCGCTACGAGCAGGAGCGCTGGCCGAAGATCGGCTTCGCCGACGTGAAGGATTATCAGAAGCGGGGAGAGGGCTAGGGCAGCCCTCACGCGCGGACGCGCTATCGCCCCGCGGCAAGGCCCCGCGCCCGCGCGTACGCCCGCTTCGCGCGCGCGGTCGGCCGGACCGCAACGCGCTCGGCGAGCAGCGCGCGGGCCAAGCTCCACTGGCCCGATCGTTCGGCGGCGGCGATCAGGGTCTGATTGACGACGTCGCGCTGGACGTGGCTGGCGCCGATACGGAAGGCTTGATAGCGCGCCGGTAGGATCGCTTCGACCGCGCCGGCGTCATCGTCCGCCGCGTAGGCCAGCGCGCCGTCGATGAGACGCCGGCCGACGCCGAGCGTGACCTCGCGATTGTCGCCGACGCCGAAGCGCTGGTAGGCGTCGAGCGAACGGCGGAGGCGCTTAACGTCGTCGGGGTTCGGCGAGCGCGCGGCGGCCATGGCCAGATGCAGATCGTCGAAGGCCAGCACATGGTCGTCGACATGCGCCATCCATTGCCGCGCGACCGGCCCCCAGCGTTCGCCGACCTCGACGCCGGCGAGTTCGAGGCGCCAGAGCAGCGCGGCGGCGTCGATGCGGTCGAGCGTCGCCTCGTCGGCGAGCCGGCAAAAGGCCCCTCACCGGCCGCGCGGCGCCTTGCCCTGCGCGAGCTTCCGCAGCGCCGCGCGATCGACGATGGTGAAGGCGTCGCGACTGTCCGCCTGGAACAGGCCGCGCCGTTTCAGATGGGTGATGTTGCGGCTGACGGTCTCGATCGTCAGGCCGAGATAGAGCGCCATCTCCGCCCGCGAGATCGGCAAGAGAATCTCCGCCGTGCCGACCGCGTCGTCGCCGATGAGATCGACAAAGAAGCTCGCCACCCGCTCGAGCGCCGTCTTGCAGCCGAGCAGAAGCGCCAAGTCCCGCAACCGATGGATTTCGGTGACCGCGGCGCGCTCGATCCGCTCGGCGATCTGAGGATGACGTTGCGCGGCGCGGCGATCGAGGCTGCACACGACCGACGCCGAAAGCGCCGCGGCGGAGCAATCGTGTCGATCGGTCGCGGTGAAGCCGAAGAGACGGCCGGGGCCGATGATGTCGACGATCTGTCGACGACCGTCCGGCAGGCGCCGTGAGATCAGCGCCGCGCCCTGCGCAAGCTCGTGGATCTCCGAGGCCGCATCGCCCTCGGAGAAAAGAACGCCGCCTGGCGCCACCCGTCGGACTTGCACTGTCGGGCCGGCGGCGGAATGTCGCCATCGTCCGCCCGAGCGCGCCGCGCCGGGGACGGCTTCGCTCGGCGTGAATTCAGGCAGAAGAAGAAATCCGGCGTCCATTTTCGGTCTCCGCGGAGCAAGAAACTTGTCATCGAACTGCAATCGCCGCCGTAAGGCGTGCGAGCGCGCCGACCGAGGGCGGTTTGGCTCCCTGCGCCAGTCGTTCGCGACTGTTGCCCAGTCTGCGATCTCATCGATGTCGGCTGCGGGGACGTCGGCCAAAAGGGCGGCGGATTGTCACCGCGTTCTCTCGCGCCGCTGGCGCGCGGGGGCGCGCGTTGGAGCGGTCGGGAGCGGCGTTATCGATGCACGAGGGAGAAGGGCGCCGGACCGGACAGCCGGACTCGTCGGTGGGATGGGCGAGCGCGGCTGTGTGGCGGAGACGGAACCTTACGGCGATAACGCCGGAAGCGTCAGGTTGGAGGCGGCGCGCGCGGCGAAAACGCGCCGGCCCAGCGCGCGGGAACGATGCAAGCGCGCTCTTGCCTTGGAATGAAGGCCGACGGCTCGCGGACCGGCGCGACGTCGAGGATCGCGTTGTCGGGCGGGAGAACGTTTGCCTGCATGAGCGGCAGGCAGAACGGACACATCGGCCCGTCGCCATGCCCCTGAGGCGCCGAATTGCCCTGCCCGTCGCCGGCGACCGCGCCCACGCTGACGCACAAGACAATCCGGTCGCCGGCAAGGCCATCGAGCAGCGACGAATTCGCCTGAGCGGTCGCGCCGAGCAAGGTCGCGGCCCCGACATTGAAGAGGATCAGCCCCAGACCGAGGAGCGCAACGACCCTCGCCCGAACTCGCCCCCGAGCGGGATCGGTCGCAAGATCGTAAGTCTTGTGGCGAACCGAGACGGCCATATCCTCTGTGCGCGGTGGAGAGAAAACGTGCTAAAACTAGCGCCTGCGCAACGGCTTGGCTACGAACAAGGGGATTGGAATCGCGAGTCTGTGGCGGTTTGCCGCAGGTTCGCGGCGGGCCGATCCTAGCGAAGAAGGAGCTTGACCATGGAAGGCAAGACCGTGGCGGCGACCGGCGCGACATCGGGCATCGGCGAGGTCGCGATCGCCAAGCTCGCGGCGATGGGCGCGCGCATCGTCTTCGTGGCGCGCGACGCCAAGCGCGCCGAAGCGACGCTGGCCAGGCTTGAGCGCATCGCGCCGGGCCGCGGCCATCGCGCCCATATCGCCGATCTCCAGCTGATCGCCGAGGCGCGCCGCGTCGGCGAGGCGATTGCGGCGAGCGAGGCGCGCATCGACGCGCTCCTCAACAACGCCGGCGCGATCTTCTCGCGGCGGCGCGTCACCGCTGAAGGCCTGGAGGCGACCTACGCGTTGAACCACATGGCCTATTTCGTCCTGACCCAGGCCCTGCGCGCCAGGCTCCTCGCCTCGGCGCCGGCGCGCATCGTCTCGACCGCCTCGAACGCCCATTTCGGCGCGAGGCTCGATTTCGCCGACCTGCAGTGCGCGCGAGACTATAGCGGCTGGAGAGCCTATCGGCGTTCAAAGCTCTGCAATGTCCTCTTCACGCGCGAGCTGGCCCGCCGGCTGGCGGGGACCGGCGTCACCGCCAATTGCCTGCATCCCGGCTTCGTCGCCTCGCGATTCGGCGACGAGGCGGGCGGTTGGAACGGTTGGGCGATTTCCCTCGCCAAGCGCTTTGCCGCCATTTCGCCCGAGGAGGGCGCCGACACGATCGTCTATCTCGCCTCGTCGCCCGCGGTCGCGGCGGTAAGCGGGGCGTATTTCGCCAAACGAAAGATCGCCAAGCCCTCCGCCGCCGCGCGCGACGATGCGGCGGCGCGGACCCTATGGGAGCGAAGCGAGGAGCTTGCGGAGTGAAAGCGCGATCTCATCGCGCCCGCTTCGGCGGCGTCGACGCGTGGCGCCAGGCCATGTCCAGCGCGGCGCGCAAGTCCGCTTCGCTGAGCTTTGCGAGCGTGGCGCGCGTCCAGCCGCGGCGGCCCCAGGCGTTGTCGAGCGGCGCGAAGGCGTCGGGGGCGACGGCGCATTTCAGCAACTGCTCGTCGGGCGAAAACTTGAGGTTCGCGGTCAGGCCGTCCGGCGCGAGCGTGGCGAAGGCGACGCGCGCCTTGAAGGCGCGGCGATCGAAATGGGGATAGTCCTCGACGCCAGGCAGGGCGAGCGCGAGGCGGGCGAGGTCGGCGGCGTTCGTCATGGCGGCGACGATCATAGCAAAGCGCTGCGATTGGCGCGCGTCGACTTTCTTCCCGTCACACCGACAGCCGCTTCCTCACCTCGCTCTCCACCATGTCCTTGCGCTCGCCCGCGAGCACCACCGCGCCGCGGTCCATTACCGCGTAATCGTCGGCGATGTCGCGCGCCCACTCGAAATATTGCTCGACGACGAGCAGCGCTATGTCGCCCTTCTGCTTGAGATAGAGAATGGCGCGGCCGATGTCGCGGATGATCGAGGGCTGGATGCCCTCGGTCGGTTCGTCCAGCACCAGGAGCTTGGGCCGCGTCACCAGCGCGCGCGCGATCGCCAATTGCTGCTGCTGGCCGCCGGAGAGATCGCCGCCGCGCCGGCCCATCATTTCGGCGAGCACGGGAAACAGGCTGAAGATTTCGTCGTCGATGAAGCGATTGGCGCGCGGCTGCGTGGCGAATCCGGTCATCAGGTTTTCCCGCACGGTGAGGAGGGGAAAGATCTCGCGCCCCTGCGGGACGTAGCCGACGCCGCGCCGCGCGCGCACGTGCGGCGCCAGCGCGCCGAGATCCTCGCCCATCCAGCGAATGACCCCGCCGGCGATCCTCTGCTGGCCGACGATGGCGCGCAGCAACGAGGATTTGCCCACGCCGTTGCGCCCGAGCACGCACGTCACCCGGCCGATTTCGGCCTTCAACGAAACCGCGCGCAAGGCCTGCGCGGCGCCGTAGTAGAGATCGATCGCTTCGACGCTCAGCATCGCCTATCGCCCGAGGTAGACTTCGATGACGCGCTCATCGGCGCTCACCTGATCGAGCGAGCCTTGGGCGAGCACGGCGCCTTCATGCAACACCGTCACCTTGACGCCGAGTTCGCGAACGAACGCCATGTCGTGCTCGACGACGACGACCGAATGGTCGCGCGCGATTTCGCGCAAGAGCTCGGCCGTCGCCGCCGTTTCCGCGTCGGTCATGCCGGCGACGGGCTCGTCGACCAAGAGAAGCTTGGGGTCCTGCGCGAGCAGCATGCCGATCTCCAACCATTGTTTCTGGCCATGCGAAAGCGCGCCGGCGAGGCGTTCGCGCTGATCGCCGAGGCGAATGGTCGCCAAAATGCGGTCGATCGTTTGCCGCTCCTGCTGCGCCGCCCCGCCGAATAAAGTCGCCAACACCGTGCGCGGCGCCTTGGCGGCGAGCAGAATGTTGTCGGAAACGGTGTGATTTTCGAACACCGTCGGCTTCTGAAACTTGCGGCCGACGCCGAGTTCGGCGATTTCGGCCTCGTCGAGTTGCGTGAGGTCGTAGCGTCCCTCGAAATAGACGTCGCCCTCGTCGGGGCGGGTCTTGCCGGTGATGACGTCCATCATCGTCGTCTTGCCCGCGCCGTTGGGGCCGATGATGGCGCGCATCTCGCCGGGCTCCAGCACCAGCGACAGGCCGCGCAAGGCCTTGTAGCCGTCGAAGGAGACGCTGACGCCGTCGAGATAGAGCAGCGAACTCGTCAGCTTGGGATTGTCGGCTTCGCTCACTGCACGCCCTCCTCGCGGGCCGGACCCGAGAGCGCAATCGGCGTCGGCGTCGGATCGGCCCGGGTCTTGCGCGCGCCGAGCAACCCCAATAGGCCTTTGGGCAGGAACAGCGTCGTCAGCACGAAGAGCCCGCCGAGGGCGAACAGCCAATATTCGGGGAAGGCGCCGGTGAAATAGGTCTTGGCGAAATTGACCACGATGGCGCCGAGCGCCGCGCCGACCAGCGTGCCGCGCCCGCCGACCGCCACCCAGATCACCGCCTCGATCGAATTGCCGGGATCGAATTCGCTCGGGTTGATGATGCCGACCTGGGGCACGTAGAGCGCGCCGGCGACGCCGGCGATGACCGCGGAGACGACGAAGACGAACAATTTGTAATTCTCGACGCGGTAGCCGAGGAAGCGCACGCGGCTCTCCGCGTCGCGCACCGCGATCAGCGCCTTGCCGTATTTCGAACCGACGATCGCCTTGGCGATGAGGAAGCTGAGCGCCAGCGTCAGCGTCGAAATCGCGAACAGCGCGGCGCGCGTGGCGTCCGACTGGACGTTGAAGCCGAGAATGTCCTTGAAATCGGTCAGGCCGTTGTTGCCGCCAAAGCCGAAATCGTTGCGAAAGAAGGCGAGCTTCAGCGCGTAGGTCAGCGCTTGGGTTATGATCGAGAGATAGACCCCGGTGACGCGCGAGCGGAAGGCGAACCAGCCAAAGGCGAAGGCGAGCACGCCGGGAACCAGCGCCACCATCAGGCTGGCGTAGGCGAAGGAATGGAAGCCCCACCAAGCGAGCGGCAATTCCTTCCAGTTGAGGAACACCATGAAGTCGGGCAGCAACGGGTTGGCGTAGACGCCGCGCGCCCCGATCTGGCGCATCAGATACATGCCCATCGCATATCCGCCGAGGGCGAAGAACGCGCCATGGCCGAGCGAGAGGATGCCGCAATAGCCCCACACCAGATCGAGCGCCACCGCGAGAATGGCGTAACACATGTATTTGCCGAGCAAGGCGACGACATAGGGCGGGATGGCGAAGGCCGAATTGCGCGGCGCGGCGAGCGCGAGCACGGGCACCAGCGCGGCGACGATCAGCGTCAGCGCGAGGAAGGCGAGGCCCAGGCGATCGAGCTGGGAAAAGAGCGCTTTCATGGTCACGCCTCGACCGCCCGGCCCTTGAGCGCGAACAAGCCGCGCGGACGCTTCTGAATGAACAGAATGATGAACACCAACAGCAGGATCTTGCCGAGCACCGCCCCGATGACCGGCTCGAGCAGCTTGTTGGCGAGGCCGAGCGTCAGCGCGCCCAGCAGCGTGCCCCAGAGATTGCCGACGCCGCCGAGCACGACGACCATGAAACTGTCGATGATGTAGCCCTGGCCGAGATTGGGCGAAACGTTGTCGATCTGCGACAGCGCGACGCCGGCGACGCCGGCGATGCCCGAGCCGAGACCGAAGGCGAACATGTCGATGCGCCCTGTCGAAATGCCCATCGCGGCGGCCATGCGGCGGTTCTGCGTGACGGCGCGCATTCGCAACCCGAACGGCGTCGCGCGCAACACCAGCTGCAACGCGACGAACACGATGATGGCGAGCGCGATGATCCACATGCGCCCCGTCGTGATCGATATGCCGCCGAATTCGATCGACCCGGACATGAAATCGGGCGCGCTGACCTGACGATTGTTGGCGCCGAAGATCGTGCGCACCCCCTGTTGCAAGATCAGGGAGACGCCCCAAGTGGCGAGCAGCGTCTCGAGCGGCCGCCCATAGAGAAAGCGGATTACCAACCGCTCGATCGCGATGCCGACCGCGCCGGCGACGAGGAACGCCAACGGCAAGGCGACCGCCAGCGACCATTGCGCCGCGGCGGGCGGCAAAAGACTCTGGACGAGAAAGGTCGTGTAGGCGCCGAGCATCACCATCTCGCCGTGCGCCATGTTGATGACGCCCATCACGCCGAAGGTGATGGCGAGGCCGATGGCGGCCAAAAGCAAGACCGACGACGCCGATACGCCATACCAGAGGTTCTGCACGACATCCCACAAAGCCAGACGCGTCTTGATCGAGGCGAGCGCGGCTTGCGCGGCGGCCTTCAGCGCCGGATCGTTCGTCGCCCCGACGACCTGGTCGAGCAGGTTTTGGCCGTCCTCGTCGCCGCGCTCTTTCAGCGCCGCGACGGCCGCGAGGCGATCGGCGGCGGGCGCGTTCGAGTCGAGCGCGAGGATCGCGGCGCGCGCCTGGCGCAGCGCCGCGGCGGCGCGCGGGTCGGTCTCCTTGGCCAATTGCGCCTCGAGCGCCGGCAGCGCCTTGACGTCGCGCGACTTGAATACGGCTTCGGCCGCTGCGATGCGCTTTTGCGGATCGGGGCTGGCGAGCGTCAGCGCGCCGATGGCGGCCTCGATCGCGCTGCGTAAGGCGTTGTTGACCCGCACTTTCTTGAAGGAGCCGACGTCGACGCCCGCGAGTTTTTCGCCGGTCTTGGCGTTGATGACGTCGCCGGCGGGCGTTTGATAGACGAGAACATGCCCGATGGGATCGAACATCAGGCGATTGTCGCCGAGCGCCTCGAGAATGGCCGGCGCATTCGCCGCCCCGCTCGCCGCAAGCTCGCCGACCGCCTTTTCGGTGCTGGCGAACTTGTTGTCGAAGAACTTCGCCAGCGCGTCGTCGAGCGCGTCGGCTCGCGCCAAGCTCGCGCAGCAGAGAAAGACGAGAGTGACGAACAGGCGCGCGATCGGCATGGCGGGCGACTCTCAATGACGAGCGGCCCTCACCCCGACCCTCTCCAGTGGAGGGGAGGAAGCGCTCGCCTTCCCCCGCGGCTGGCGGGGGGAGGCGGCCGGCGCGGCTGGCCGGGATGAGGGTCTATGTTTGCGCTATGACGTTGCGGCTTTCGTCACCCCCCGCACTTGCCGGTCTTGACGTTCAGATTGCCGCAGGACAGCGGCTTGCGCCAATCGGAGATGAGGTCGCGCGAACCTTCGAGATAGGGCGACCATTCCTGCGCGACCACGGTGCCGGGCGTCTGCCAGACGGTGTTGATCAGGCCGTTCGCTTGGATTTCGCCGATGTAGACCGGCTTGGTGATGTGATGGTTCGGCATCATCGTCGCGATGCCGCCGGTGAGGTTGGGCACGGCGACGCCGATCATCGCGTCGATCACCGCGTCCGGATCGGTCGTGCCGGCTTTCTCCACCGCCTTGACCCACATGCTGAAGCCGATCACGTGCGCTTCCATCGGATCGTTGAAGGTGCGCTTCGGGTTCTTGGTGAAGGCGCGCCACTTCTCGATGAACGCCTTGTTCTCAGGCGTATCGATCGTCTGGAAATAGTTCCAGGCGGCCAGATGTCCGACCAGCGGCTTGGCGTCGAGACCGGCGAGTTCTTCTTCGCCGACCGAGAAGGCGACAACCGGAATGTCGGTCGCCTTGATGCCCTGGTTGCCGAGCTCCTTGTAGAACGGCACGTTGGCGTCGCCGTTGATCGTCGAAACCACCGCCGTCTTCTTGCCCGCCGAGCCGAAGGCCTTGATCTTCGTCACCTCGGTCTGCCAGTCGGAGAAGCCGAACGGCGTGTAGTTGATCATGATGTCTTCCGGCGCGACGCCCTTCGACTTCAGATAGGCCTCGAGGATCTTGTTGGTGGTGCGCGGATAGACGTAGTCGGTGCCTTCCAGCACCCAACGCTTCACCGACCCGCCATCGTCGCTCATGAGATAGTCGACAGCCGGGATCGCCTGCTGATTCGGCGCGGCGCCGGTGTAGAAGACGTTGCGTTCGGACTCCTCGCCCTCGTATTGGACGGGATAGAAGAGGATGTTGTCGAGTTCCTTGAAGACCGGCAGCACCGACTTGCGCGACACCGAGGTCCAGCAACCGAAGACGACGGCGACCTTGTCCTTGGCGATGAGTTCGCGCGCCTTCTCCGCAAACAGCGGCCAGTTGGAGGCGGGATCGACGACCACCGGTTCGAGCTTCTTGCCGAGAACCCCGCCTTTCTTGTTCTGCTCGTCGATGAGCATCAGCATCACGTCTTTCAGCGTGGTCTCGCTGATCGCCATCGTGCCCGAAAGCGAATGGAGAATGCCGATCTTGATCGTATCCTCCGCCCTCGCGGCGAAGGAGCTCAGCGCCAACGCGCTGCCGAGAAGCGCGCCCGTCGCGCGCAATACAAAACGTCGTGTCAATGACATGTTCGACCCCGTCCTCTCGTCACATGGGGGGTCGGCGCGTTCACGCGGCCGGCCCGCAGGGGGGCCTCGACGCAAGCGCTATGCCAGCAAAACCGGCGAGAATGCGCGCCGTTCCGGACGGCGGGCGCCAAAACGCGCGCCAGCGCGCGCAATCCTTGGGCGCCGCGACGAACCAAGCGCCCAAAGCGCGCTTCAGCGCGGCGCGCGTTTGCCGAGGATGCGCTGCAACGTGCGCCGATGCATGTTGAGCTGGCGCGCGGTCTCCGAGACGTTGCGATCGCACGATTCGTAGACGCGTTGGATGTGTTCCCAGCGCACCCGGTCGGCCGACATGGGGTGTTCGGGACTGTCGACGGGGTCGCCGCGCTCCGCCATCAGGACGGCGACGATCTCGTCGGCGTTGACGGGCTTGGCCAGATAATCGTAAGCGCCGAGCTTGACCGCGACCACCGCGGTGGCGATCGCGCCGTAGCCGGTGAGGATGATCGCCCGCGCGTCGGGGCGCTTGGCCTTCAGGGCCCGCATCACGTCGAGCCCGCTGCCGTCGCCGAGTTTCAGATCGATGACGGCGAAGGCCGGCGCCTCGGCCTGGATGGCCGCGAGGCCGTCGGCGACGCTGACGGCCAGCCGCGCCGCGAAGCCGCGCGAGCCCATCGCCCGCGCGAGGCGTTCGCAAAAGGGCCTGTCGTCGTCGACGATCAACAAGGATTTGTCGAGCGCCGCCGAGTCGTTCGACGGCGTTTGACGCGGGGTGTCTCTTTCAATGTCCATCGGCTCACTGCGATTTGACGTAATCATAGCCTTCTAACCCTTGTCGGCGCGACAGTCGACTGTGTTCGAAAGCCTCGAGCGGCCAAACGATCGTCGCCACGGCGCCGGTCCGCGGGGGCGGCGCATTGGCGATCTCGAGCGAAGCGCCGGAACGCTCGAGCAGCGCGTCGGCGATGAACAACCCGAGACCCATCCCCCCCGCAACCTCGCTCTCGCGCCGGCGCGCGGCGCCGCGCGTCGAAATATAGGGTTCGCCGAGGCGCGCCAAGACCTGCGGGGGAAAGCCCGGCCCGTCGTCGGCGATGACGACCCTGGCGATCGCGCTCGTCCAAGTCGCGCGGATGACGACCCGGCTTTCGGCGAAGCTCACCGCGTTCTCGACAATATTGTTCAACCCGTAAGTCATTCCGGCGCTGCGGCGACAGATGGGTTCCGGCGCCGGCCCCTCGCGTTCGACCACGATTTCGACGTCGAGCAAGCGATGGGGCGCGACGATCTCCTCGATGAGATCGCCGATCGTCGTCTCCTCGAGCGAAGAGCTCTCGATCGTGGCCGGCGAGGAGAGTTTTCCGAGAATCGACCGGCAGCGCCCCACTTGATCCTCGACCAGCCGCAAGTCGTCGGCGCATTGCGCCGCCACCAGCGGCTGGGCCGCCAACTCGTGAACCACCAGCGCCATGGTCGCCAGCGGCGTGCCCAGTTCGTGCGCCGCGGCGGCGGCAAGGCCATCGAGCTGAGACAGGTGCTGTTGGCGGGCGAGGCTCAGCTCCATGGCGGTCAGCGCGCTGGCGAGCTGACGGGCCTGCTCGGCGATGCGATTGCCGTAGATCGTGACGAATATCGCGCTGACCGCGATCGCCGTCCACAGACCGACGCCGTAAAGCTGCGGCGGCTGGAATTCTGCGCCGTCCGGCCAACGCAGCGGCAAATGCCAAAATTGCAGCGCCGTCGCGCAAAGAAGCATGAAACCGAGCAGCATGAGCGCGCGCCGCAGCGGCAGCGAGACCGCCGACGTCATCACCGGGGCCAGAAACAGCATCGAGAACGGATTGGCGAGGCCGCCCGTCAGGTAGAGGAGCGCGGCCAGTTGCGCGAGGTCGCAGCCGAGAATAGCCGCCGCCCAGGAATCGTTGAGCCGGTGCGCGACGGGGAAGCGGACGCGCAAGGCGACGTTGAGGGCGATCGACGCGCCAATGACCAGAAAGCAAGCCAGGAACGGGAATTTCAGGCCGAGCGCCAAATAGGCGACAAACACAGCGGTCGATTGGCCAAATATGGCGATCCAGCGCAACCAAATCAGCGTGTCTACGCTGAGACGGCGCGCCCTTTGGCCGAATTCCGCATCGTCGAACGCATCCAAAGCAGCTTCGCAGCCTCTGACCCCACCGTCGCGGCGCGACGCGGCTATTGAATTTTCTCGTTCGGGTATACGCCCCACAGGGCGGACTGTTCAATATACCCCTTATATCCCTCCCCATCGATTTGGCACCAGGCGCCGTCGCAGAAGCGCACGTTGGCGATGACCCCCGACTGAAGCGTCGCCGCCACGTCGGCGCTCGCCCTCGCCTGGGTGTAGATCTTAAACACCTGGCCTTTCCTGCCGACCCCGACCAGTCCGGTTCGCCGCCCGGACAGCAAGGAGTGAAGAACCCACCCTTCCGCGCCCTCGGAGTCGCGCACCTTGCGCCAAATGTCGAATTCGGCGGTGATCTCGACCGGCAGACCGGCGCGCTGGAACACCCATTTGGTCGGGTGATCCTTCGAGGGCCCCTCCCGCAGGTTGACGCGATCGGTCTTCAGGCTCGCGTAACGCGGCAGCGGCAGCCCCGTCACCGAGCCGACTTGATCGGCCAGCGCGACGGCGGACCAGAGCGACAGCAGCGCCGCCGCGGCGCCGAGACGGCTCCAGCGCAGCCGAAAGAAAGGAAGGAGAAAGGCGATGCGTTTCATTCCCAATCCATGAATGCGGGCGCGACGCCACGCGTCCTTGTCTTTGCCTCGCCATCTGCTAGAGAGGCCGCGCGGCGCACGAAACGAAGGCTTGGGCCCCAGCGGTCCCTTTGCGGCTTTCATTTGCGGGGCGCGCCGTTAACGATGCGTAAAGGCATTTGATATTGCGCGTGAACATGGTTGAAATCGGGCCGTCGGCATTTAGACTCCGGGGGAGCGAGGAGGGAAGGGCCCATGCATAAGAAGAAGCCCCTCGTCATCGTCACGCGACGGCTTCCCGACCTTGTGGAGACGCGCATGCGCGAATTGTTCGACGCGCGCCTCAATCTCGAGGACACGCCGATGTCGGAGAGCGAAATCTCCGAGGCGATGCGCGAAGCCGACGTGCTGGTGCCCACCATCACCGACCACATCAGCGCCCACATGATCGCCCAAGCCGGCGACCAGATGAAGCTGATCGCCAATTTCGGCACCGGCGTCGACAACATCGACGTGACTTCGGCCTTGCGCCGCGGCATCACCGTGACCAATACGCCGGGCGTCCTCACCGAGGACACCGCCGACATGACGATGGCGCTCATTCTCTCCACCGCCCGCCGGCTCGCCGAGGGGGCGCGGCTGATCCCCGAGGGACGCTGGACCGGCTGGTCGCCGACCTGGA
>CAVWKL010000273.1:0-5949 GCA_963755075.1 uncultured Alphaproteobacteria bacterium | reverse complement strand
GCCGACGCCAACGGCCTCCACAGCGCTTCGATCGACGGCGTCGGGCGGGCGCGCGCTATGGCCTGCGCGCCGACAGCCGTTCGACCCGCAGCGCGGCGCCCGCTTCGACGTCTCGAAGCTGCTCGTCGATCCCTATGCGGTCGAAATCGACCGACCCTTTCGCCTGCACCCGTCTATGTTCGCCTTCGGCGTCGACAGCGGGCCGTTCGCGCCCAAATCGATCGCGCTCGCGCCCGCGCTCGGCGCTCCCGGCCGTCAGCGCATATCCTGGGAGCGCACCGTCGTCTACGAAGCCAACATTCGCGGCCTGACCAAACTCTGCGGCGACGTCCCCGAGGCGGCGCGAGGGTGTTTCGCCGGCCTTGCGCATCCGCACGTCATCGCGCACTTGAGCGCGCTCGGCGTCACCACCGTCGAATTCATGCCCGCCGACGCCTTCGTCGACGCGCGCCATCTGCCGCCGCTCGGCCTTGCCGACGCTTGGGGTTACAACCCGGTTGTCCTCGGCGCGCCCGATCCGCGCCTCGCGCCCGGGGGCTGGGCGGAGGTGCGCATGGCCACCGACGCCCTGCACGCCGCTGGGCTCGAGGCGATCCTCGACGTCGTCCTCAACCACAATGGCGAAAGCGACGAGTTCGGGCCGACCCTGTCGTTTCGCGGGCTCGACAACGCCACCTATTTTCGTCTCGCCCCCGATGACCTCGCGCGATACGTCAACGACATGGGCACCGGCAATTGCCTCGCGCTCGATCGCCCCGTCGTCGCGCGCATGGCGCTCGCGGCGCTGAAGCGCTGGATGGTCTTCGGCGGCGTCGACGGTTTCCGCTTCGATCTCGCCGTCGCGCTTGGGCGGCGCGCCAACGGTTTCGATCCGCATGCGCCGATCTTTTCCGCGATCGCCGACGATCCCGTCCTCGGCCAGGCCAAGATGATCGCCGAACCCTGGGACATCGGCCCGGGCGGCTATCGCCTCGGCGCCTTCCCCGAGGGTTGGGGGGAATGGAACGACCGGTTTCGCGACGCGGCGCGTCGTTTCTGGCGGGGCGACGCCGCGATGCGCGGCGAACTCGCCACGCGCCTGGCCGGCTCGCGCGACGTCTTCGCCAGCGCTCCCTCGCCCGTCAAGAGCGTCAACTACGTCGTCGCGCACGACGGCTTCGCGCTCGCCGACCTTGTCTCTTACGCTCGCAAGCACAACGAGGCGAACGGCGAGCACAATCGGGACGGCGCTGACGAGAATTTCTCGTGGAACCATGGCGTCGAGGGCCCCAGCGACGACGCCGCGGTCCAGGCGGCGCGCGCTCGCGACATGCGCAACCTGCTCGCGCTGCCGTTCCTCGCGCGGGGCGTCCCGATGCTGTCGATGGGCTCGGAACTTGGCCATAGCCAGCGCGGCAACAACAACGCCTACGCCCAGGACAACGCGATTTCCTGGATCGACTGGCGCCAAGCCGATGCGGCCTTGATCGCCTTCGTCGGCCGCTTGGCCAAGGCGCGGCGCGCCCATCCCGCGCTTTTCCGCGCGGCCTGGCCGACGGGCCTGCCATCCGACGAAAGCGGCCTGCCTGGCGTCGAATGGCGCGACGCCGAGGGGCCGATGACCTCGGCCGCGCAATGGCAGGCGCCGGATGGCGACGTTCTCGTCGCAGTTTTCGCCGCGCCGGCGCCGGAGGGCGTCGATCGCGTCGCCATCGCTTTCAACCGCGGCGCAAGCGCGGTCGCGCTCGACCTGCCGGAGCCGCGAGAGGGCAAGGCCTGGCGCGCGCTTCTCGACACCAACGACGATTCCATCGTCGGGGCTCGCCTCGCCGTCGCCGACCGCGCGCGCATTGCCGCGCACGCGACCCTGATCCTCGCCGAGGACGATGCGCCGGCCGGCCAGACGCGGCTGCGCGCGCCAGAGGCGCGCGAGATCGACGCGCTGGCCGACGCCGCGGGAATATCGGCCGATTGGTGGGACGTCGCGGGCCGCCGCACCGTCGTCTCGCCGGAGACCAAGCTGGCGTTGCTGGCGGCGTTGCGCCTGCCCGTCGGCTCGCAGGCCGAGCTGCGCGACAGCCTCGCCCGTCTTGTCGAGGAGAGCGAGGCGCGCCGCCTGCCGCTCGCCCTCGTGCGCCGCATCGACGAGCCGCTCGCTGTCCCGGTGCGCGACGATCCCGCCGCACCGGCGCGGCGCCTCGAACCGACTGTCGTCACCGAGGACGGCCGGACGATCGCCTGGGACGCGGGCGCGGCCGAAGCGAGGACGCGCCTTCTCGCCGACGGACGCACGGTGGTCGAGCGGGACGTCGCCCTGCCGGAGTTGCCGATCGGCCGCCATCGCCTTTGTCTCGAGGGGATGGAATGCGCCCTGACCATCGCCCCGCCGGAAGCCTATCGCGCCGAGGCGGCGCAGCGGCGGCGCTTCGGCCTCGCCGCTCAGCTCTACGCATTGCGGCGCAGCGGCGCCGATCAGGGGATGGGCGATCTCACCACATTGGGCCTCGCCGGCGAACTGGCCGGCCGCGGCGGCGCCGCATTCCTCGGAATCAATCCGCTGCACGCCATGTTCGAGGAAAATCGCGCCCGGTGCAGCCCCTACCACCCTTCCGACCGGCGCTTTCTCGATCCCATCCATGTCGACGTCGCCGACGATTTCGGCCTGCCGCGCGACGGCGAATGCGACGCAACGCTCGCCGCCCAGGCCGAGGCCGTCGCCGCCGCGGCGCGCCGGGAGACGGTCGACTACGAGGCGGCGTGGTCAATCAAGCGCGCCGCGCTGCGAGCGCGCTTTTCGGCGTTTGAGCGGGCGCGCGCCGACCAGCCGCGCCTTCCCGCGTTCGCCGACCACGCGCGCTTCGTCAGCGACGGCGGCGAGGCGCTGCGACGCTTCGCGATTTTCCAGGCGATCGCGCAAGAACGGGCCGGCGAAGACTGGCGTCGTTGGCCGCGCGCTTTGCGCGACGCCGAGCCGGAGGCGCTGGAAGACAAGGCGCGCAAACACGCGGACGCGGTCGCTTTCGCCCTCTTTGCGCAATGGCTGGCCGACCGGCAACTGGCGGGCGCGGCGGCGCGCGCCAAGGCGGCCGGGCTCGAAATTGGGCTCTATCGCGATCTCGCCGTCGGCGCGGCGCCCGACGGCGCGGAGAGCTGGGCGCGCGCCAGCGAGCTCGCGCAAGGGGTCAGCGTCGGCGCGCCGCCAGATCCGTTCTCGGCGCAGGGGCAGGTCTGGAACGTCCAGCCGCCCGACCCCCACGCCTCGGCGCGCGACGGCTGGCGCGGCTTCAGCGCGCTGCTCGACGCCAACATGCGCCACGCCGGCATGCTGCGCATCGATCACGCGATGGGTCTGACGCGCCTGTTCGTCGTGCCCGACGGAGCGCGGCCCGCCGAGGGCGCATACCTCTCCTATCCCCTCGACGATCTCGTCGGCCATGTCGCTTTGGAGAGCCAGCGCCGCGCCTGCATGGTGGTCGGCGAGGATCTCGGCACTGTGCCCGAGGGATTTCGTCAGACGCTGTCGCGCGCCGACATCCTTGGGATGCGCGTCCTGTGGTTCGAGCGCCGCGTCGCCGACTTCCTGCCGCCCGCCGCCTATCCCGCCCGATCCGTCGCCTGCGTCGCCACTCACGACCTGCCGACGCTGGCCGGCTGGTGGTCCGGCGCCGACGTCGCCGAACGCCTCGGCCTCGGGCTCGTCGGCCTCGAGGACGCGCAAGTTCAGATCGGCGAGCGTCTGCGGGAAAAGCGCGCGCTGGTGGCCGCTCTCGTCGGCCTCCGCCTCATCGCCGAAGACGCCGACATCGCGGCGCCGATGTCCGACGCGCTCGCCGGCGCGGTTCATGCTTTCCTCGCCGGCGCCGGCTCAATGCTGGCGAGCGCTCAGCTTGACGATCTCTCGGGGGCGAGAAACGCCACGAACCTTCCGGGCACCGACCGCGAGCGGCCGAACTGGCGCCACAGGCTCCCCCTCGACGTGGCGACGCTGTTCGCCGCCCCTCGCGCGAAGGCGATTCTGGCGGCGCTGGCGGCGCAGCGGACTTAGCGGCGGCGCACGGGCGCCGAACGCCAATCTCCACGCTGAGCGATTCCGTGGAAAAATGGCGGCGTGAACGACCGTTGCGAAGGGGTTGAGGCAGATCATTGCCGCAACCGGCCAGTTCGGCGAACCTGAGCCGCGCGGAAGCCTCGTCGCCTCAGCGATTCCGTGCCTAATGATGCTTGTGCTCTGCTTCGGAGCGGCGTTGGTCGTATGGAGGGGCGTCGCCTGCGCATGGCGCAACTGACGTGCATCGTGTCTCCGGTCAATGTGGTTTCGACAAGGCGCTCCGGATGGCGGCGCCGGTGAAAGCGGGAATTCGGATACGGCGGCGTCGTCTTCATCGTCGGATTTATGCTGGGAGCGATCCGCGTCCTCATTGTCGTCCCGCGCGTTGGCGCGGCGCTCGCAGTGACGTTCGAAGCGCCGATCATGTTGGCGGTCAGTTGGCGCGTCTCACTTTGGGCGGCGCAGCGTTTCGGAGCGCCGCCGACGGTCTGGGACCGGGCGCTGATGGGGAGCGTCGCTTTCGCGGTCCTGATGATCGCCGAGTTCGGCGTCGCGATTTTTCTTTTCGGCCGCTCGATCGAGGAGATTTTCGCCGGCTACCACACCACGGCCGGCGCGATCGGCCTCGCGGCGCAGATCGCATTCGCGGTGATGCCGCTGCTGCAAATCGGGCGCGCGCCGAGGGCGTGAGGCTCGTGGCGCTGGGGAGCGCCCAACGATCGCCTCTCCTCTTTGCCGGTCAGCCTTTCCGCCCGGCGTCCTCGGACGAGCGCGCCCATATGTTGACGCCGCCGTCGACGGCGTAGCGATCGATCTCGGCGAGCTCTTCGGTCGAAAACTCGGCGCTCTTCAGCGCCGCGGCGCCGTCGACCACTTGCTCGGGACGGCTGGCGCCGATCAGCGCCGAGGTCACCCGCTTGCCGCGCAGCACCCAGGCCAAGGCCATCTGAGCGAGCGTTTGGCCCCGGCGCTTGGCGATCGCGTCGAGCTGGCGAGCCCGCTCGAGGTTCGCCTCGCTAAGAAACGCGGGATCGAGCGACGTCCCTTCGGCGGCGCGGCTACGTCGTCGGCAACTACGGCAAGGTCGTCGCCGGTCAAGCGCATCGAGCAGCGCAACTTGCAGCCCGGCCCGCTCTTCCGCCGCGCCCGCCAGCTCTACTGGGACTTCGCGCACTCGAAGTGAGGGTGTTGTAGGCGCGGCCGTTGGCCGCGTCCGCCGCGGTCGACGACCGCGGCTACAAAGTCGTGCGGTAGGCGCGCCCCTCATTCCGCCGGCGCCAGAACCGCCTCCGCCTTCGGGAACGGCCTGAAGGTCATGGCGATCAGGAAGGCGCCGATTCCGATGGCCCAGGCGCCGACATAGAGCCAGCGATAGTCGGCGAACGCGTCGTGGATCAGTCCGCCGGCGAGCGGGCCGATCGCCATGCCGAGGCTGCCGGCCATCGCCGTGCCGCCGATCACGGTCCCCATCATGCGAAGCGGAAAATTCTCGCGCGCCAGCACCGAATAGAGCGGCATCACGCCGGCGTAGATGAAGCCGAACGCCGCCGCGACGGCGTAGAAGGCGGCCAAGCTCGCTGACGAAGAAATAGGCCAGCGCCCCGAACGCCTGCAGCAGCAGGCCGCAGACCAGCACGCGCTTGGCGCCGAACTTGTCGCCGAGCACGCCGAACACGATCCGGCCGCCCATGCCCGCCAGCCCTTCGACGCTGTAGATCGTCACCGCGGCGATCATCGGAATGCCGCAGCTCACCGCGTAGCTCACGGTGTGAAAGATCGGCCCGGAATGGGTGGCGCAGCAGAAGAAATTGGTCAGCAGCAGAATGACGAACTGCGGCGAGCGGATCGCCTGCCCGACGCCCATGTCGGGCGCCGGCGTCTTCGCCCGCGGAAGCCGCCGGCTGCGCCGCGTCCAAAGCAGC
>CAVWKL010000272.1:0-7236 GCA_963755075.1 uncultured Alphaproteobacteria bacterium | reverse complement strand
CCAAGGAGCTTTCCGAGGAGACCATGCTCAAGGCGGTGATGGCGGGCCACGCGGCGTTCCAGCCGGTGATCCAGGCGATCATCCGCCTCGCCGAAAAGGCGGCCAAGGAGCCGCGCGACCTCGTCGTCAACGACAAATCCGCGGTCGAAAAGGCAGTGCTCGAGGTTTGCGAAGCCGACTTGCGCGCCGCGTATGCGATCACGCAAAAGCAGGAGCGCTACGCCGCCGTCGAAGCGGCCAAGGCGAAAGTGACCGCCGTGCTGCTGCCGGAGGGCGGAACCCACGAATTCACCGCCGAGGCGGTGGCGGAGGCTTTCCACAACGCCCAGGCCAAGGTCGTGCGCTGGAACATTCTCGACCATCAGCGCCGCATCGACGGGCGCATCTGACGACGGTGCGCCCGATCCTCGCCCAGGTCGGCGTGCTGCCCCGCACCCACGGCTCGGCCCTCTTCACCCGCGGCGAGACGCAGGCCTTCGTCGTGGCGACGCTCGGCACCGGCGAGGACGAGCAATACGTCGACTTGCTCGAGGGAACGTATAAGGAGCGTTTCCTGCTCCACTACAACTTCCCTCCCTATTCGGTCGGCGAGACCGGGCGCATGGGCGCGCCCGGCCGGCGCGAAATCAGACACGGCAAGCTTGCCTGGCGCGCCATCCGCCCGATGCTGCCGACCGCCGCCGAGTTCCCCTACACGATTCGCGTCGTTTCGGAGATCACCGAGTCGAACGGCTCGTCGTCGATGGCGACGGTATGCGGCTCCTCGCTGGCGCTGATGGACGCCGGCGTGCCGATGAAGCGCCCGACCGCCGGCATCGCGATGGGCCTCATTCTCGAGGGCAAGCGCTTCGCCGTGCTCTCCGACATTCTGGGCGACGAGGATCACCTCGGCGACATGGACTTCAAGGTCGCCGGCACCACCGAGGGCGTGACCTCGCTGCAGATGGACATCAAGATCGCCGGGATCACCGAGGAGATCATGAAGGTCGCGCTCGCCCAGGCCAAGGACGGCCGCCTGCATATTCTCGGCGAAATGGGCAAGGCGCTCACCGGCGCCAGATCGGAACTGGGCGAATTCGCGCCGCGCATCGAGACCCTGAAGATCCCGACCGACAAGATCCGCGAAGTGATCGGCACCGGCGGCAAGGTTATCCGCGAGATCGTCGAAAAGACCGGCGCCAAGATCAACATCGAGGACGACGGCACGGTGAAGGTCGCCTCCAGCGACGGGGCCAAGATCAAGGCCGCCATCAACTGGATCAAGTCGATCGCCTCCGATCCGGAAGTCGGCCAGATCTACGACGGCACGGTCGTCAAGACGATGGAGTTCGGCGCTTTCGTCAATTTCTTCGGCTCGCGCGACGGCCTGGTGCACATCTCGCAGCTCGCCAAGGGCCGCGTCGCCAAGACCACCGACGTCGTCAAGGAGGGCGACAAGGTGAAGGTCAAGCTGATGGGCTTCGACGACCGCGGCAAGGTCAAGCTGTCGATGCGCGTCGTCGATCAGCAGACCGGCGCCGACCTCGAAAAGGCGGAGGCCGCCGAGGCCGCCGCGCAGGGTTAAACGCCTTTGGCCAAAGCGGGTTAAAATTCGTTAACCCATGAAATTGCCCGAGCGGCGCCACGCCGGCGCCGCTCTTTTTTTCACATTCTCAGCCCGTCCCGTAACCACCTTTCGTCAACCCAACCGAACGATTGTCGCGACCTCGGGCTCCCATTAAGGCGAGCGAAAGAATGGGCCGGCACATTCGATCCGACGAAACCAAGAGAACGATCAATCCCATGCAAGTCAGTTTTTCCGGCGCGCTTGACGACGGTCGCGCCCACTCTTCGATCGGCCGCGTCAAGGCCGTGGGGCGATGGCGAGCCGCGGATGAGGCGGGCGGCGAGGCCGATCGGCAAGCCGTCCTTCGCGCTCTCATGCGCGAGGCCGAAGACCATGGCGCCGACGCGTTGATCGCGGTGAATTTCGAAATCGACGAAGTCGCCGCCGCCGATATCGACGGCGTGCCGCTGCGCCGCCTCGTGGCGACCGGCGCCGCTGTCCGCTTCGCCGTCGCCGCCTGAGCGCTTGAGGCGCCGCGGCGCTCCCGACAAGCCTCAAGGCTTCTCGCGACCGGGACTTGTCTCGGCCATCCCAAGGCGACTGCGCCGCAATCGTCCCTGGGGCGCCAAGCGCAAGCTCGCGCGCAACCGCTGGAAACGCCCGCCGTCAGTTCCGTCGCGCCGGCTCGAACAGCGAACCCTCGAGTTCGATCTCGCGTTCGAATTTGACCGGGCCGGTCATCAGGACGTGGTCGTCGCCGTCGCGCCATTCGATCGTCAGTTCGCCCCCGGGCAGGCTGATGCGCGCCTTGCGGCCGGTGAGCCCCAGGCGCGCCGCCGCGACCAGCGTCGCGCAGGCGGCCGAGCCGCACCCGAGCGTGACGCCGACGCCGCGCTCCCACACCCTGAGCGCGATCGAGTCGCGTCCGCGAACGTGGGCGAACGAGACATTGGCCTTTTGCGGAAACAGGGGATGCGTCTCGAAGCGCGGGCCCAGCGCTTCGAGGGGAATCGAGGCGACGTCGCCGACCCAGAAAATCGCATGCGGGTTGCCCATGTTGACGAGGCTCGCCGGCCCGAAGTCGGGCGCCTCGGCGAGGGCAAGATCGACGCGGCGCGTATCGGCCACCTTCCGGGCCAGCGGGATTTCGTCCCAGGCGAGCCGCGGCGGACCCATGTCGACGCGGTAGGTCCAAGGGCCCAAGCGCTCGCAGGCGATCAACCCCGCCGCGGTCTCGAGCCTCACCGTCGGCGCGCCGGTCTGGCGCGCCAGTCGGTCGGCGACGCAGCGCGTTCCATTGCCGCAGGCGCCGGCCTCGGAGCCGTCGTTGTTGTAGATGCGCACGAACGCGGCGGTCGCAGGATCGCTGGGGTCGCTGAGCGTCATCAGCTGATCGAAGTCGAGGCCTTCGGCGCGATGGATGGCGCGGGTTTCCTCAGGCGTCGGCAGGACCGCGGCGCCGCGCAGATCGAGCACCAGGATCTTGTTGCCGACGCCGTTCATCCGCGCGACGCGGCGGCCCGCCAGAGGGCTCTTCGATGTCGTAATGTTCGCTTTCTCCCGTGGCTAGCGCGTCCGCTCGGCTCTGTCGATCGCCCTTGCGCCGAGCTTCGTCAAGGCCAGCCGCAGCGCCTCGTTGTCGATTGGCGCGGCGAGCGCGGCGGCTTCGGCCTCCGCGCTCGCCGCGCCGATCGACGACGAGGCGCTGCGGCTGGCCTTGACGAAGCTCGGCGCGAGGGCGATCGACAGAGCCGAGCGGACGCGCTAGCCACGGGAGAAAGCGAACATTACGACATCGAAGAGCCCTCTGGCGGGCCGCCGCGTCGCCCGGATGAACGGCGTCGGCAACAAGATCCTGGTGCTCGATCTGCGCGGCGCCGCGATCCTGCCGACGCCTGAGGAAACCCGCGCCATCCATCGCGCCGAAGGCCTCGACTTCGATCAGCTGATGACGCTCAGCGACCCCAGCGATCCTGCGACCGCCGCGTTCGTGCGCATCTACAACAACGACGGCTCCGAGGCCGGCGCCTGCGGCAATGGCAGCGCTGCGTCGCCGACCGACTGGCGCGCCAGACGGGCGCGCAGACGGTGAGGATCGAACCGCGGCGGGGTTGATCGCCTGCGAGCGCTTGGCCCCTGGACCTACCGCGTCACATGGGTCCGCCGCGGCTCGCCTGGGACGAAATCCCGCTGGCCCGGAAGGTCCGCCGATACGCGCCGCGTCGATCTTGCCCTCGCGAGGGCGCCCGACTTCGGGCCGGCGAGCCTCGTCAACATGGGCAACCCGCATGCGATTTTCTGGGTCGGCGACGTCGCCTCAATTCCCCTCGAAGCGCTGGGCCGCGCTTCGAGACGCACCCCTGTTTCCGCAAAAGGCCAATGTCTCGTTCGCCCACGTTCGCGGACGCAACTCGATCGCGCTCAGGGTGTGGGAGCGCGGCGTCGGCGTCACGCTCGGGTGCGGCTCGGCCGCCTGCGCGACGCTGGTCGCGGCGGCGCGCCTGGGGCTCACCGGCCGCAAGGCGCGCATCAGCCTGCCCGGGGGCGAATTGACGATCGAATGGCGCGACGGCGACGACCACGTCCTGATGACCGGCCCGGTCGAATTCGAACGCGAGATCGAACTCGAGGGTTCGCTGTTCGAGCCGGCGCGACGGAACTGACGGCCGGCGTTTCCAGCGGTTGCGCGCGAGCTTGCGCTTGGAGCCCCAGGGACGATTGCGGCGCAGTCGCCTTGGGATGGCCGAGACAAGTCCCGGTCGCGAGAAGCCTTGAGGCTTGTCGGGAGCGCCGCGGCGCCTCAAGCGCTCAGGCGGCGACGGCGAAGCGGACAGCGGCGCCGGTCGCCACGAGGCGGCGCAGCGGCACGCCGTCGATATCGGCGGCGGCGACTTCGTCGATTTCGAAATTCACCGCGATCAACGCGTCGGCGCCATGGTCTTCGGCCTCGCGCATGAGAGCGCGAAGGACGGCTTGCCGATCGGCCTCGCCGCCCGCCTCATCCGCGGCTCGCCATCGCCCCACGGCCTTGACGCGGCCGATCGAAGAGTGGGCGCGACCGTCGTCAAGCGCGCCGGAAAAACTGACTTGCATGGGATTGATCGTTCTCTTGGTTTCGTCGGATCGAATCTGCCGGCCCATTCTTTCGCTCGCCTTAATGGGAGCCCGAGGTCGCGACAATCGTTCGGTTGGGTTGACGAAAGGTGGTTACGGGACGGGCTGAGAATGTGAAAAAAAGAGCGGCGCCGGCGTGGCGCCGCTCGGGCAATTTCATGGGTTAACGAATTTTAACCCGCTTTGGCCAAAGGCGTTTAACCCTGCGCGGCGGCCTCGGCGGCCTCCGCCTTTTCGAGGTCGGCGCCGGTCTGCTGATCGACGACGCGCATCGACAACTTGACCTTGCCGCGGTCGTCGAAGCCCATCAGCTTGACCTTCACCTTGTCGCCCTCCTTGACGACGTCGGTGGTCTTGGCGACGCGGCCCTTGGCGAGCTGCGAGATGTGCACCAGGCCGTCGCGCGAGCCGAAGAAATTGACGAAAGCGCCGAACTCCATCGTCTTGACGACCGTGCCGTCGTAGATCTGGCCGACTTCCGGATCGGAGGCGATCGACTTGATCCAGTTGATGGCGGCCTTGATCTTGGCCCCGTCGCTGGAGGCGACCTTCACCGTGCCGTCGTCCTCGACGTTGATCTTGGCGCCGGTCTTTTCGACGATCTCGCGGATAACCTTGCCGCCGGTGCCGATCACCTCGCGGATCTTGTCGGTCGGGATCTTCAAGGTCTCAATGCGCGGCGCGAATTCGCCCAGCTCCGCCCTGGCGCCGCTCAGCGCCTTGCCCATTTCGCCGAGAATATGCAGACGGCCGTCCTTGGCCTGGGCGAGAGCGACCTTCATGATCTCCTCGGTGATCCCGGCGATCTTGATGTCCATCTGCAGGGACGTCACGCCCTCGGTGGTGCCGGCGACCTTGAAATCCATGTCGCCCAGGTGATCCTCGTCGCCCAAAATATCGGAGAGCACGGCGAAACGCTTGCCCTCGAGAATGAGGCCCATGGCGATGCCGGCGGTCGGACGCTTCATCGGCACGCCGGCGTCCATCAACGCCAGCGAGGAGCCGCAGACCGTCGCCATCGACGACGAGCCGTTCGACTCGGTGATCTCCGAAACCACGCGGATCGTATAGGGGAATTCGGCGGCGGTCGGCAGCATCGGGTGGACGGCGCGCCAGGCAAGCTTGCCGTGTCCGATTTCGCGCCGGCCGGGGGCGCCCATGCGGCCGGTCTCGCCGACCGAATAGGGAGGGAAGTTGTAGTGGAGCAGGAAACGCTCCTTATACGTTCCCTCGAGCGAGTCGACGTATTGCTCGTCCTCGCCGGTGCCGAGCGTCGCCACGACGAAGGCCTGCGTCTCGCCGCGGGTGAAGAGGGCCGAGCCGTGGGTGCGGGGCAGCACGCCGACCTGGGCGAGGATCGGGCGCACCGTCGTCAGATCGCGCCCGTCGATGCGGCGCTGATGGTCGAGAATGTTCCAGCGCACGACCTTGGCCTGGGCGTTGTGGAAAGCCTCCGCCACCGCCTCGGCGGTGAATTCGTGGGTTCCGCCCTCCGGCAGCAGCACGGCGGTCACTTTCGCCTTGGCCGCTTCGACGGCGGCGTAGCGCTCCTGCTTTTGCGTGATCGCATACGCGGCGCGCAAGTCGGCTTCGCAAACCTCGAGCACTGCCTTTTCGACCGCGGATTTGTCGTTGACGACGAGGTCGCGCGGCTCCTTGGCCGCCTTTTCGGCGAGGCGGATGATCGCCTGGATCACCGGCTGGAACGCCGCGTGGCCCGCCATCACCGCCTTGAGCATGGTCTCCTCGGAAAGCTCCTTGGCTTCCGATTCGACCATCAGGACCGCATCGGCCGTGCCGGCGACGACGAGGTCGAGAGCCGAGTCCTTCATCTCCTCGATGGTCGGATTGACCTTGATTTCGTCCTTGATGAAGCCGACCCGCGCCGCGCCGACCGGGCCCATGAACGGCACACCCGACAAGGTGAGCGCCGCCGAAGAGGCGATCAAGGCGAGAATGTCCGGATCGTTCTCCATGTCGTGGCTGAGCACCGTGGCGATGACCTGGGTGTCGCAGCGGAAATCGTCGGGAAACAGCGGTCGAATCGGGCGATCGATCAGGCGCGAGGTCAGGGTTTCCTTGTCCGAGAGGCGCCCCTCGCGTTTGAGGTAGCCGCCGGGGATGCGCCCCGCCGCGAAGGCCTTCTCCTGGTAATGCACGGTGAGCGGGAAGAAATCGACGCCGGGCTTCGGCGTCTTCATGGCGACGACGGTCGCCAGCACGGTGGTTTCGCCCCAGGTCGCGAGCACCGCGCCGTCGGCTTGCCGCGCGATGCGGCCGGTTTCGAGAACGAGCGTGCGACCGCCTAGGGTCAATTCCTCGCGTTGTATGTCGAACATCGTTTCATCATCCTCTGCTTGCAACAAGGATGCGAAAGCTTTCGGCCTTGCGGCTCGCCAGTCGTGACCGTCATCGGCAAGACGGCGAGGGGCTGGCCCGTTGTGCCGGGCCCAGCCCCTGGCGATCCTGCCGCAGGGCGTTCCTATGGGAACGCCCATCTTTGAACGGGCCATTGGGCGTTCGCGAGAACGCCCGTCTTTCGACGGGTTACGACGCGCGGCTTTCGCGATCCTTGA
>CAVWKL010000271.1:0-9703 GCA_963755075.1 uncultured Alphaproteobacteria bacterium | reverse complement strand
ACCAAGGCGCCTCGAGGCCTTCGAGGCATGCGCGCGTCAAAAGCAGATTGCCCGCGCCCTCGAGCATAGACACCGGCCCAGTAAGCCGGAAAATGGAGGATCATACCGTCGAAGCCCGCGGCCCAGGACTGAGGCGCACGGCAAGCTCGAACAGAATGGAGCCCTGCAGCGCATCGGCGCCCGTTTGTTTTTCTGCACGTTAACCGGTCTAGCCATTGCGGCGAAGGCCAATTCGTCGTCGTCGAGCATTGCCACAAAACCGGCGTCGCGATAGGACAGAGCGTGCTGGACGAGCACGTTGCGCGCTTGCGCGATGCCGCGCTCGGGCGCGATCACTGGATTAAGCGGCCAGCGATAGCCCTGTGCGCGCAGCTTCAAGCACAGATCATAACCTTCGTGGCGTTCGCCATCTTATACCGAGCTGTCGCTCGACCCGCAGCCGCAGCGGCGCGCCGTGCTCGACGGCAAGCGGCGCGTCGTTCATGTCGTAGGCGAGGATCGTTTGCGGATGATTGGCGTCGACGAGGTCGATCGTCTCGTAATAGCGGCCGTTGCCGTCCAAGGTCTGCTCGAGCGTATCGGCGCAGAAAAAGGCGATGAAGCGGGCCTGCGGCTTCAGACCGGCCGCCTCGAGCACTGGCTTCAGCGGCGCGCCTTTCCACTCAGCGATGCAGCTCCAACCCTCGACGCAGTCGTGACGGGTGATCTGGGTGCGCGAGGGCAGCGCGCGCAGCTCGGCGAGCGAAAGGCTGAGGGGCTTGTCGACGAGGCCGCCGACCTCGAGCCGCCAATCGACGAAATTCTTGTCGGCCGCGTCGAGGTAGTCGGGGTCGTCGGGATCGACGGAGCCGTTGGGCTTGAAATAAGCGGAAATGTCGGCCCGCGAATATTCGCGCGCCAGCGCCTGGCGCGGGGCGAGCAGCGCGCGCTGGGCGGCGCGGCTGAGCGTCTCGGCCGATTCGAGGATCCCCATCACGCCAGGGGCGCGCGCATCGAGGCCGCATCCCGACAACGACAGCGCGCCGCCGCCGGCGACAAGGCGAAGCAGCATTTCGCGGCGGCTCAGCGGCGTTTTACCCGTCATGGCTTTCCTCCTCGATGCGATAGCGGCCGGTGATCATCGAAATCATGTTGTTGACGAGGCCGGAGACCAGCACCATCGCCAGGTGCACGACCACGAAGCCGACGAGATAGCTCGCCAAGAGAAAATGGATCGAGCGCGCCGACTGGCGGCCGCCGAACAGGCTGACGAGCCAGGGAAAGGCCGAGTCCATCGCCGGCGACATGGTCAGACCGGCGAGGACGAGGATCGGCAGCGCGACGATGACGCTCAAATAGGCGAGCTTCTGCAGCACATTGTAGCGCAGCGCCTCGTCGCCCTTGGGGAACTTCAGGCGCGCGTGATCCCAGACCGCCTTCGGAATCGATCGCAGCTCGCGCCCGTCGGGCAGAAAGTCGGCGATATGGCGGCGCACGATCAGGTTGCCGACATAGACCGCGCCGTTGAGCACGAGCGCCCAGGCGAAGAAGAAATGCCAACGCCGCCCGGCGGCCAGATCCTGCGCCTGCGGCAGCGTCGCCCAGGAGGGAAAGCCGTTCGGGGCGAGCGACAGAAACGGCTTGTCGAAATCGGTTGTTGCGCCCCAGTTGAGCATCGGGTGGGCGTTGAAGATTTGCAACCCGCTCATCAGCAGCGCGAAGAAGCACAGCGCGTTGATCCAGTGACAGAGGCGCACCAGCGCGGTGTGGCGGACGATGACCCGAGCCCCATGGGCGCGGGCGACGGCTCCAAGGGCGTCTGACGACATGGGCGGCTCTCCCCTGCGCGCTTCATCGCGCGTAGGAGTGAAACGGAGGGCCGGCGCGGAAGTTTCGCGCCAGCGAAAAAATGTCGCCGGCGACTTTTTTCGCGGCGCTTTGAAACTTCGCCCCCCGCGCCCCGTTTCTCATGCATCCCGATCGACGGGACACGACGCAACCAACCCTTATTCAAAAGCAAACGGAGACGAACATGAACGCCAGGATTTCCCTTCGCGCCGTAGCGCTCGCCGCCGGCCTCGCCATCGCCGCGCCTTTCGTCGTCGCGCCGGTTTCAGCCGCCATGACGGTGATGGTCGGCGGCGCGCCGATGTATCCGACCAAGAACATCATCGAGAACGCGGTCAATTCCAAGGATCACACCACCCTCGTGGCGGCGGTGAAGGCCGCAGGGCTCGTCGACACGCTTGAGGGCCCGGGCCCCTTCACCGTGTTTGCGCCGACCAACGAGGCTTTCGCCGCCTTGCCCAAGGGCACGGTCGAAACGCTGCTGCAGCCGGAGAATAAGGACAAACTGACGGCGATCCTCACCTACCACGTCGTGCCGGGCCGCATGACCGCCGCCGACATCGCCGGCAAGATCGACGAAATGGGCGGCAAGCTGACGCTCAAGACCGTTCAGGGCGAGGACCTTGCCTTCGAGCGCGACGGCAAGTCGCGCATCTGGGTGATCGACGCCAAGGGCGACAAGGCGCTCATCACCATCGCCGACGTTCTGCAGTCGAACGGCGTCATCCAGGTCATCAACAAGGTTCTGCTGCCGGGCTGACCGCTTCCCCTTCCGCCCTCCGCCACGGACCGGTGAGCGGGCGTCTTCGGGCGCCCGCTTTGCCGCGCGCGCGCCGCCGGTTGCGCGGGCCGCGCGCAAGAGCCTACATTCGCCCGATGACGACCACGCCGGGAGCGCCAAGCGCAATGGAATCCGCAGCGACGGCATTCGATCTGGCCGACCTGCTGCGGCGCGTCGCCGCGCGCGACGCCGCCGCCTTCGCCGCGCTCTATCGGCAGACGCACGCCAAACTCTACGGCGTCGTGGCGCGCATCCTGACCAGGGGAGACTTGAGCGGCGAGGCGCTGCAGGAGGCCTACGTGCGCATCTGGGAGAAGGCCGGAGAATTCGACGCCGCCAAGGGTTCGCCGATCGCCTGGATGGCGACGATCGCCCGCAATCGGGCGCTCGACGAGATCCGCCGCGTAAGGCCGGCTTCGCTCGAGGACATGCCGGCGGAATTCGAGCCGGCCGCCGACGAAGTCGATCCGCTCGCCGCGCGCGATCGCTCCGAGCGACTGACCGCCTTGCTCGATTGCTTGCGGGCGCTCGACGAAGATAAGCGCAGCATCGTTCTGCTCGCCTATTATCGCGGCTTCAGCCGGGAAGCGCTCGCCCAGCGCTTCGACAAGCCCGTGCCGACGATCAAGACTTGGCTGCGCCGCGGCCTCGCCCAGTTGAGGGACTGCCTCGCGTCATGACCGTCTCGCCCGACGATGATCTCGCCGCCGCCGAATTCGCGCTCGGCACGCTCGACCCTGGCGAACGGGCGACGATGGCCGCGCGCCGGCTTCGCGAACCCGAGCTCGACGCGGCGATCCGCGCCTGGGAGGCGCGGCTTGCCCCGCTCGCCGAGGCCGCGCCGCCGATCGAGCCGCCGCGCGACTACTTCGCGGCGATCGAGGCGCGCCTGCGCTCGGCGCCGCCGGAGAGCGCCGTCGTCGCTTTGCAGCGAAGGCTGTCGCGTTGGCGCGCGGCGGCGATCGCCGCGGGGAGCCTGGCGGCGGCGCTGGCGATCGGCGTCGTGACCCGCGAAGCGACGCGCGAGACGGCGCCGCGCGAATTCGTCGCCGTCCTGCAGAAAAGCGCCGACTCGCCGGCCTTCGTCGCCTCGATCAATCTCGACACCGGCGAACTCACGGTGCGTCCCGTCGCCGCGCCGCCGCAGTCGGGCAAGTCTTACGAATTGTGGATCATCGACGCCAAGCTCGGCGCGCCGCGCTCGCTCGGCGTCCTCGACGCCGGGGCGATCACGCGCAATCCCAAGCTCGCCGCCTTCGATCGCGCCGTCGTCGAGGATGCGACCTACGCGGTGACGGTGGAGCCGCTGGGCGGCTCGCCCGACGGCAAGCCGTCGGGATCGCCGGTGTTCGTCGGCAAGCTCGTCCCGGTCGGCCCATGATCTTCGACAAGCCGGTTCCGCTGCACGTCGTCACCGGATTCCTCGGCGCCGGCAAGACGACGCTGATCAACCGCCTGCTGCGCGCCCGCGAGCTCGCCGACGCGCTGGTCATCGTCAACGAATGGGGCGAGGTCGCAATCGACCATCTCCTCTACGAGGCGATCGCGGGCGAGGTGATCGTCATGCCGTCGGGGTGCCTATGCTGCTCCTTGCGCGGCGACCTCATCGATTGCCTGCACGACCTCCTGGCCCGCCGCGACGCGGGCGCGCTGGCGCCGTTTTCCAGGATCGTCCTGGAGACGAGCGGCCTTTCCGATCCGACGCCGATTTTGGCCGCGCTGATGGCCGATTCGATCCTGGCGCGGCGGACGATCCTCGCCGGCGTGACGACGCTCGTCGACGTCGTCAACGGCGGGGCGACGCTCGCCGCGCACGGCGAGGCGCGCCGCCAGGTCGCGCTCGCCGACCGCATTGCGCTGACCAAGAGCGATCTCCTCGAAGCGCCGGACCGCGCCGTTCGGCTGGCGCGGCTGCGCGCAACGATTGCGCGCCTCAATCCGGTCGCGCCCCTTCTCGACGTCGCGGCGGGCGAATTCGGCCTTGCGGATTTCCTTTCCGAGCCGCTCGATTTTGCGCCCCGTGCGGGCGAAGCCGACGCGGGGCGCCATTCCGACTCGATCCGCGCCTACGCCTTTGCCAGCGCGGTTCCGCTCGGCGCGCCGGCGCTGGCGCGCTTTCTCGAAGCGTTGCGGTCGATGCTCGGGCCGCGGCTGTTGCGGGTGAAGGGACTGGCGGCGATCGCCGAACATCCCGACGAGCCCCTGCTCATCCAGGGCGCGCAGCACATCTTTCACGCCCCGCGCCGGCTCGAAGCCTGGCCGGACGGCGAGCCTCGCACGCGCCTCGTCGTCATCGTCGACGGCGTCGAGCGCGCCGCCGTCGAGCGACTGTGGGCCGCTCTCTCCGGCGTTCCGCAAATCGACGCGCCCGACCTCGCCGCGCTGTTGGAGAATCCTCTGGCGCCGCGGCGCGGCGGGCTTTTGGGCTGAGCCGCCCCGCGAGGGCGAAAAAGCGCCGGGCGCGACTTGTCATTTTGGCGGTCTCGTTCATAGATGAACGATCGCGATCACGATCGCCATTGGGGAGCAAACGCCGGTATGTTGGCTCGGTTGAAGAGCGAATTCGCCTATGCGAGCGGCATCGTTCGCGCGTTGTCGCGAACGAGGCGGGTGGTTGCGACGCCGGGCCGGACTGTCGGCGACTACCTCGAAAGTTGGGCCAAGGACTATGGCGAGAGGCCCGCCCTCGTCGGCGCCAGCGAATCCTTCACCTATCGCGAACTCGACGAGCGCGCCAACCGGTACGCCCGCTGGGCGCTGGCGCGGGGCCTGCGCAAGGGCGACGCGGTCTGCTTGATGATGTCCAACCGACCGGAATATGCCGCCATTTGGATGGGCCTTGCGCGCGTCGGCGTGGCGACGGCGCTGATCAACACCAATCTGACCGGTCCCTCGCTCGCCCACTGCGTCGCCATCATCGCCGCCAAGGCCGCCATCGTCGAGGCTTCGCTCATGCCGCATTGGGCGGGCGCGCGCGAGCGCCTCGAGGCTGGCCTCGCCGTCTTCGTCCATGGCGAGGCGGCGAGCGGCGAACCGCGCATCGATGACGAGGTCAATACGTTCGGCGAGGGGCCGCTCGCCGCGCACGAGCGTCCCGCCTTGACGATCGACGACGGCGCCTTGTTCATCTACACCTCGGGAACGACCGGACTGCCCAAGGCGGCGCGCATCACCCATTCGCGCGTGTTGCGCATCATGCTCGGCTTTGCCGCCGCGGCGAACGCCGCAGCGCGACGACCGGGTATACAATTGCCTGCCGATGTACCATTCCAACGGCGGCGTGATCGCCGTCGGCGTCGCGCTTTCGGTCGGCGGCTCGTGCTACATCCGCCAGCACTTCTCCGTCAGCGACTTCTGGAACGACGCGATTCGACACGACTGCACGCTGTTCATCTACGTCGGCGAATTGTGCCGCTATCTTCTCAATGCGCCGCCGAGCCCGCTGGACCGCGCCACCAAATCCGCCGGGGCGTCGGCAACGGGCTGCGGCCCGATATTTTCGCGGCGTTTCAGTCGCGTTTCGGCATTCGCGACGTGCTCGAATTCTACGCCGCGACCGAAGGCAACGTCGTGCTGTTCAATTTCAATTCGCAACCCGGCGCAGTCGGCCGCTTGCAATGTTCTGTTGTGGTACTTCGTTCAGGTTCGTCTTGTTCGGCCATGGCGGCGTGCTCACCCTGGCCGACAACGAAACCATCGCCGCCTTGGAAGTCACGCGGTCCGCGTTGCCGGGCGTAAATCCGGAGACCGGAGCGTCCCACGCCATGGCCGATCTCTACGTGACCCACGGCGAGGTCCGCTGGCAAGAGCAGGGCATGGCAGAGCCGGTCCGCATCATCGCCCCGGCCCGCTTGACCCTCGATGAACAATCACCCCACGATCTCCAGTCATTGCAAACCAGAGACTTGCCGAAGTGGATCGTGCTGGAGTCGCTGGGAGTGTTGGAGCAACGGGCTTCCGCCGCCGTCGCCCAATCGCTTCAGGGCGGCCGCTCCGCCGGCCTGGGACTGATGGAATTGGCCTACCATCGCCAGAAGGAAGTCGCCTGGCTGGCCCGGCACTCGCTGGGCTATATCGACCAGTTCGAGCCCCTGGTTGCCGCCCTGGGCAATCCCGACTACAAGGCCGACTGGCCGAAATACGTCGAGCAGCTTTGCCAGGGCATCGCCCGTGGGCGGGAGTCCGCCGCTGCCGTTCGCCAGGCCATGGAAAAGCAGTACGGCCAGGAGGAGTCGCCGCAGTTGTTCCGCATGTTGTGGGGCTATACCAACAAACAACTGCAAAACGGCGCCGACGCCAAGCTGGTGAACTTGCTGGAACACCAGACGCTGGCCTTCCGCGTGCTGGCATTCTGGAACTTGAAGGACATCACCGGCTGGGGGTTGTTCTATCGGCCTGAGGAGACGCCCGCCAAGAATCGGCCATGCGTCATCCAGTGGAAGAAGCGTTGCGAGTCGGGCGACATCCGCATCAAGAATCCCGAGCCCAAGCTTCCGCCGCCCGGCCCGGACGCTGTGCCCCCGCCGCCCGCGCCGATGCTGCCGCCGCCAGGCGGCCCGCCAGCCCCGGGCGTGTGAGCGGGATTCTGTCGCCTCTTGGAGCCATATATAAATTCGGACTGAAAAAGCCCGCCGACTGCGTCGGCGGGGCACGCCAGGATAAAGCCCCGAAATGGCGACAGTCCCGCAGGGACGGTCGAAATTAGCCCAGCAGTTCACTGCTGGGAAGACAGGGGAGGGGAACATCCTAAGTCCCGTAGGGACGGCTGATCGTCCTGATGCAGCTCCATTCTCAGTCGTCCCTACGGGACTCCGGGCACGATTGCATTATCCCGAAACCCAGCGTTAAAACGCTGGGCTATCATCGATCGCCCCTTCGGGGCTGAGAAGTCGTTGGGAACCGATATGAAACAACAGCATATCATCGCCTAATTTGCGTATTAGGCATCGCCCCTCTGAAGAACCATAACGCCAACGGCACTGACTTTGGTTTCACTAATGTCCAACCATTGAAGCCAAGCCAGCCCTTTGAGGTGTTTCATTCCATCGTCGCTTACCTTTGTGCCATTAGGCCAGGCCTTGAAGTTGGATCAATCCCTCTAGGTGTTCTAGACCGCTGTCACTTACATTTGTGCCCTGTAGGTAGAGCCGCCGAAGCTGGGTCAATCCCTTGATGTTTACCAGACCGCTGTCGCTGACATCGGTGCCATCGAGGTCAATTACCTGGAGATTAGGCAATTCCTTTATGTATTCCAAACGAGAGTTGGCCATTTTTTTATGAGCGGCAGAAAAGACGATCGCAACGTTCGCAAACATGTCGATTCCCATCCACCTGCGGAGAATGGCATAGCCAGGGGCAGTACTAATACCCTCATAATCGTACACTGCCACCCCGCCGAGCTTCTCAATTGCCTCCACGGACTCGTGCTGCTCCCGCGCGGCTTTCATTTCCGTCGCCAGCCAACTGCACGGGATGGCGACCACCACCACCAGCAACATGAGCGAGCGGAGCGAGAATTGAAACCGGCGGCGAAACACTAGCGCGACGAGAAACCAAAGCAGCATGAGCACAAACGCCGCCCCGACCGCCGCTATTGTCACCAGCGGCGCGTAGCCCTTGTGCCGGTCGAAGGTGAACCAGCCGAACCGCTCGGCCAGGAGCAAGAGGCCCTCCAGGGCCAGCAGTCCCGGCACGACGCGATCCGGCGTGATGCGGAGCCAGCGGAGTCTGGGGCGCGGCGTCGGTTCCATCACGACAGTATAGCAATCGCCCGGCATCGACAGAATGGCAACCGGAACACGCCCGCGCCCCGCCGACGCAGTCGGCGGGCTTTTCCCTGGCCCCTGGCCCCTACCGCTTGACGGACTCACGCTGCCAGGCGACAACCAGCCAGCCATTTTGAGCGTCCATCTCGACCGGGTAGAGCTTGCCGATGGCGGCGCCGCGCTTGCCGCTGGGCGTGATGCCCTTGGCCACCAACTCGGGCTGCAATATCTTGCCAACGCGCCGCTCCAGCAACTTGCGAATCACCTGGTGGCGGACGCCGATCTGTCCGTGGCCGGGCACGAAGCCTGGCGGGAAAATCTGCAGGTCGCCCTGGCGGATCGCCTTGAACACGTCGCCCTGCTTCACAAACTTGTACGTCGCCGAGACATTCATGCCCGGATAACCCTTGTCGCCTTTGAAATACTCCTGCCCCCGCAGCGTGATGTTGAATCCGCCGTCGCCGAAGCTGACCGAGATCGGTTGCTGCCGGGCGAAGACGATTGTCCAAGGCTCCTGGTCGGGGTCTGGCTTGAGCCGCTCGGGCACGTAGCCCAACAGTTCGCTGATGGTCGCTTGCAGCGTCGCTTCGTGCAGCACCATGCCCGAGAGCACGCTGGCCGCCATGTTGTTGACGCTCGACTGGTGGACTGGCACGGACACATCGGCGTCGGGCCGGGCCAGGGCCGGCGGCTCGCCGGGGGCGGCCAATTGATCTGCACCCGCCTCCAGGCTGACCACGTGCATCGCATCCTTCGTGGTGCTGAATTGCAGCAGTTGCGGAAAGACCTTTCGCTCCGTCGTGGGGCGAAGGAACTTTTTCTGGTAGTCGTGATTGGCCTGGGCGAGCATTTCGGCCGACTGCTTGTCTACCCGCTCGTTCACCCGCCATTGGGCGTGCTGCGAGGCGATGGCCTCGGCCTCGCCCTTCTGCTCGCCGGCGCGTTTCCAGGCGATGTTCTCGATGATCTGGCGTTTGGCGACAATGTCGTTGATGGTGGTGCTGGTTTCGGCGTTGGAGATCGCCGGATGGGAGAAGAGCCCCTCGGCCTCCATCCACACCCGCTTGCAGGCGCCGATGCAGGTCTTGCTGGTGGTGTAGATGCAGACCGGCCCGTTGCGGCCGACGCTCTGACTGTCGGCGGTGGCCATGAGAATGATGTCGAAGGCGGCCACTTGTTCGTCGGGATAGAGCGTGACGCTGGTCCGGCCGACGGTGTGTGCAGTGCCCGTGATGTCGGTGCCGAGGATGCAATCGCTGACGGGAGTGACGTCGTCGACCGTCTCGGCGATGCCAGCCCCGATCAGATCAGACTTGATGCGGACGTAAAG
>CAVWKL010000270.1:0-11702 GCA_963755075.1 uncultured Alphaproteobacteria bacterium | reverse complement strand
CTTGGTTGGTTGAAGAATTTCCCAACGGTCAATAGTCGTCTCCCGCCGAACCTAAGCATGCGCGCACGCATCTTCGGTAAAGACCTGGCCGATCCGAAGGTGGCCACGCGCCCTCGGTTTCCGCCAGACATTTTTCATGACACGCCTGCCACCCTTCTGGATACGCCGATTGGAGCGCAGCTACGGTCGCAGCGTTTTCCGCCGTCGTGAACCGGCCCCGCTCATCGTGGTTGTGATTGTACTTCCCGAACGCCGACTCCGCCTTCCCGCCTTCCGGCGCGAGCCCGAGGTCGGCGCGCGCCTCCTCGCGCGTCTTGACGCCGGCGGCGATGAGGATGTTCAGCGTCTGCGCCTGCTGCAGCGGATCGACCGCGTCGTCGCCGACCCAGACGAACTCGAGATCGGGCTCGTCGAGGTAGACCTGGATGACATGATCGAGCGCGCTCTTGATCCACGCCTTCAGCGGCACGAGCCCTTCTTGCGTCGCCTGCATGCGCAAGCGTCTCGCTGGTGGCGCGATTGACCTGGCAGACGAAGGCCGAGGCGGGGACGGAGAAAGCGTAGCAGATGACGCGCGCCAGCCACTCGTCGTACTGGTCCTTCAGCGGCGGCTGGCGCGCTTCGATCAGGCGGAAGTCGGCGGGCATGAACTTGATCATCCGCCGGCGCGCCGAATTGCCGCTACATCAGCGCGTCGAAATAATCCTGGAACTGGCGGATCTGGTCGACCGTCCATTCCTTCGGCAGAGTGGCGAAGGCGTCGGGCGTCGAGCCGGCGCGGTAATAGTCGAGCGTCGCCGCGTCGCGTCTGAGCGCGATGTTGACGGTCAGCGCGATCTGCTCGACCGGCGCTCATGCCGTAGAGCCGTGGGCGCGGACGTTGCGCGGCAGATAGAGCAATTCGTCGGTGGAGAAGTCCGCCGCCGGCACGCCGTGCAGGATCTGCTGATAGGCGGGGTCGGGCGGCTCGGGCGAGCGGCCGTCCTCGCCGATCAGCGGCGTGATGGTCGCGCCGTCGATGACGTCGAGGCTGTAGAGGGACCCGTCGCGCGAGAAGCGCGGATAGATGGTCGCGGCGTCGATGACCAGCATGTCCTCGAGCAGCATGCGCAGCCAGGCGGAGAAGGCGTGGCGCCGGTCGGGTCTGGCGAGGAAGGCGAGCGCCGCCCGGATGCGCGCCTCAGCGTCCTCGGCGCCGGCGGGATCGCGGGCCCGCACGGCGTAACTCAAGCCGGCGATCTGGTCCTTGCGGGTTTCGATGACGGCGCGCAGCAGCGGCAGGGCGTCGGCGAGCGCGCGCAGTTCGGCGAAGGCGATGCCGCCGGTCGCGCGCGGGCACATAGGAGAGATTGACGCCGAAGGGATAGTCGAACTGGCGGCCCTTGACCTCGGGGGGCGCTTGCGGCGCCAGCGGTTGCTGCGGGCCGAACCACGTGCCGGGCGAGACGCCCGTGATGGCGTAGCGCGCCGCCAGCGCCAGACGCGCCAACAGGCTCGGCGGGAGCGGGGTTTCCAGTCCTCCGGAGGGCATGGCGACGGTTCCTCGTGCGAAGGGTTGAGGCAAGAATGCAAAATTGGCGGACTGGCGGGCGATGGTTGTGGCGCCCGCCGACGGGTCTCGGGATCGGACTCGGGCCGAAGCCGGCGAGGCGTCAGGCGCGGGGAGCCTCGCTTCGCAGCGGTTCTTGGGCGTTGCGGCTTAATCCTTGTCACGCTTGGCCGGAAGGTCCTGGCTCGCTGACCGTCAGTCCGTCGATGAACGGTCCCGGCTCTGTCGCCAGGATTGTGCACTTGACATCGTCAATCGTGAAAACGATTGCGAATCCGTGGCCCGTACGCGATTCTGTGACGTGTTGATCCGTCGCAAATCGCTGAACGGAGATATTTGGATCGCTTAGCGCCTTGTCGGGAAACAGCAATGAAATTTGTCGACGCGGCGCCTGGAGCACCACGCCGTCGACACAGGCGCCCCTTCGTTGATCAGCGTTCCGCCTTCGATCGCCGTCGCGGATCCGGCTTGGCCAATTGATCTCACGCCGTCGTAACGAAGGCCGATCAGTGAAGCGATGGACGCCCAATCCGATGGGCTGGGGCTGCGCAGCGCCGTCGCCGTGGCGGTGAGGAGCGTCAGAAGGTCGGGCATGGTCGCTTCCTTGTTGCGGCGGGTGAAGCGACGCTCCTCTCGGCCGTTGGCGACCTATTCGTCCTCTTCAAGCGCCTTCAGCACGGCCTCCATTCCCATTTCGACGTCCTCGCTGCCACGAAAGGCGCAGACGTTTACGAAATCGCCCTCGTCGACCCGAATTTCCACGCGCTTGCCAACCAAAGTAACCATTAGCTTCAGGTCGAACGGGCCTGTTCTCTCAATTGTAAAGCTGAGGCGCCGGCTCTCCAACAATTTCATGACTTCAAACAATTTCGAAGACATAAGGGCCGCTCCTAAGGCTTCCGATACTCGTTGTTGAACAACAATTTCCGTGCCGACTGGGCTGCTCGATCGCCCCGCTTCGCCGCATTTATCACATCCTGAAGCGACTGGGTGGGGTACTCGCCGGGGAAAACGCGCAGAATGCTCGCTTTGCAATTGGCGGCGATAAAGTCCGCGCAGGTCTGACGGGTGTTCTGGGCAAGCTCGATCGGCGCACTGTCGGGAGGCTTTGGCGTGCGCGGCGCGGCCGTCTCCGGCAACGCGTCGGACATGATTTCCCGCCCGCGCGTCGTCGAGGCGTCCGCCACCTGCGCGCCCTTGGCGCGCCGGTCGAGCGGCGCTCGCGTCGCCTTCCGAGATCCCGCTTATCCACTGTCCGCCGTCGGAATTGCCCGAGGGGACGCGCGGCTGATCAGGACTGTATTTTTCCAACGACGGGCTGCAGGCTGCCGGATCGGATCCGAGCCCCTTGAGGATCGTCAGGGGATCGGCGCCCGCCTGCAACAGGGCGTCGATCATGAACAACCAGCGCGCGTCGGATATGGCGCAACGGCGAAGCCTCGATCGGCCGGCGATGCGCGGCGACGAGCCGCGCGACGAGGCTGAGCTCGTCGAGAGGCGCACCGACTTCGGCGAGGCGCGTTCCCGCGCCCAAGACAAGGAACCCATCGGCGAAGGTCATTTCCGGGACGATCGGATGTTTCGCCGCATGTTCGTCCCAGCGCTTGGCTACGTCCTCGATCCGCATAGCCGTCGCCTCGCTTACGGCGCCACCAGCCTCACGCTCATCACCGCCAGGCCGTCGCCGTCGAGATCGCCGCAATCGCGCACGGGGACGCCGGTAATCTTGCAATCGTGGACCGCGCCGCCGAGCGTCTGGCGGCCGAGGGCGGCGTCGGTCAGCGTCGGGGCCAAAGCGGCGTCGATCGCATCGAGCGCGGCGTTGATCGCGCTCGCGCCGGGCGTCGAGGGATCGCGCGCGTCGAAATAGAGGAAGAGCTTGGCTTCGAGCGTGCGCTTCGGCGTCGCCGGCGAGGCCCATTGATAGGTCTCGGGCCCCGATTCCAGTTGAAACAGCGCCGGGCGCAGCGGGGCGGGGACTTCGCTCCACAACTTCATCCGCCGCGAGGCGAGGCCCCAGGGGTAGGCGGCCGAGACGGCGGCGAAGAGGGCGGAGAAGGCGGCTTCGCGGCTCATGCGTCCTCCCAGGCCTCGGTCGGGGTGGCGGCGAGCGCGGCGAGGATTTCGTCGCTCATTTCGGCAAGGCTCGAGCGGAGATAGGAGCGCTCGGGGATGACCGAACCGGGGTGCTCGACCCGGCGGGCGAAACGCGTCGCGCCGCCGTCGACGAAGGCGAGCGCCTTGGCCTTGTCGGGCAGAATTTCATGCGCGCCGGTCTTGCCGCCGTATTCCTGAATCGCTGCATACTTGACGTCCCCAAAGGAGCCGACTGCGGCCGAGACGCCCTCGCCGTCGCTCGATATTTCGGCGCCGATCGAGGCGATCAGCGCGCCGGAGCGCGCATTGAGAACGCCGCCCGAAAGCTTTTCGAACTTCACCTTGTCGGCGAGCGCGTCGGCGAGAGCTTGCGCCTTGACGGTAAGACCGTTCAGCACGGCGGCGGGAAACGCCTCGAGCCGCGCTTGCAGCGCCTGGGCGCCGTCGAGAGTCAGGTTCAGCATTGAAGCTTTCCCGCGATCGCGTGGTTTGGCGGGCCGATCCGTCCGCGCGAAGGCAATCCGTTAAGGCGAACCGCGCGCCTTGCCGCGGCGCTCGTTGTCTCGCGCCGGGCCCTGAGCGCCATGCAATGCCGCCAAAGCGCGTCCAGTCCGCGTCAGAGAGGTCGCGCTCCCTCTCTACGACTCGTACAGCAGCAGGAAATGATAATCCAAGATTTGCCCGTCGAACTGCGAAATGCGCGCATAGATCGGGCCTGCCCAACCCGGCAAGGGGGGACCGCTCGCCGCCGGTTGTGCGGTTCGCGTTCCGGTGACAATCCAGGCTTCGCCATCCGCCTCCACCGAAAGCGGCTCGTTGCGATCGAGCTCGGATTGCCCGTGCTCATCGCGCATGATCATTCTGACCATTTCCGTCGCGGTTCGCGCGGAAATCAAGCGACTGCCGTTGGCGCGGCGCAACCACATCGCAGCCGACAGGCCGTCGACTGAGAATTGTCCCGTCATTCGGTCCTCCGACACACCCGAGAAGAGATCCTGCGGCGACACTCTAGACAATCGCGGAGGGGGCCGTTTCTCGTCCCACCTACTCGGGTTGCCTGGGCCAGAAGTATCTGTACCGCATCCCCCGGCCGGGAGCGGTTAGTATGATGATCGGAAAAGGGGAAGCGGTTGGCCGGGCGCCACGCCCAAGAAGGCCGCCTTTGGGTCCGGGGTCGCGCATCGCCGTGCCGCCCATCCTGCGGTCATCCCCCGCGCCGCCGAACGCCCGGCGGTCGAAGGCAAGAACGTCGGAGCTCAGTTCTACGGGCGATAGGGTGCGACGTGCGTCCGCCAGTCGCTCAAAGCGCCTTGTCCCACGGAAATTGTTGGGAGGCCGGATCGCCCGGCGCCCTGGCGCCACCCGGCATGCCGATCCGGCGAGGGACACGATCGCGCCATCGAACTTCGAAATCGACATCTCGATCGGTGTCGGGTCGCCGGGAACGGCGTCCGGCTTTCGGACCAAGCCGCCACGGATTTTCCAGACGTTTAGGCCATCTTCGGCGACCAAGGGTTGTTGCGCCCGGTACTCGACCTCGCCTTCCCAGTCGAGAATCACCATCCTGCAGATCGCCAGCGCTGTCTCGCGCGAGATCAATTGCTGCCCGATCGCCGCGCGAACGGTCATCGACGCGTCGCGCGTCGGCTCTTTTGTCGCGGTGCGCAGGTTCGCCGGCGTCGGCTCGAGTGCCATCCGAAATCCCCCGATCGTATGACCAAACGTGTCACTTCTTCAGGAAGCTAGACATCGGCTCAAAATGCATTCGAGACCCTGGGCCCGGAGCGTACAGCACTACCGCTTCAATCGGTGGCCAGGGTTCGCCTGGCGCCAGACCCAATTGTATCACTCTCGGGTCCGGCGAAACGATGATGCCGCCAGGTTCGATGTGAGGATACAAGATTTTTTGCGCCGGGGTGAATTGGGGATCGTCTCCAGTCTACACCTCAATAACGAACAGGACGCCAACGACATTCCGCAGCAATATATCAATGCGAGCGGACGGTGGCGGCGGTTTCCCGGGCATGGCGAGCGGAACCTCCGTGAGGACCGTGTTCCCGGCCGCTCTCAAGCTATCGGCGAAGTAATCGCGAACCATGTCATGATACTTGCCTTGATAAGCGGCGTCGACGATGGGCAGTAGACCTGGTCCCTTGTTGCCCGGATTCGAACTCGTTGCCGATCCGCCGGAATTGGCGCCGACCCATTGTCCGCTCGGGCGGCCATTGCCGGCCGGGACGCGCGGCTGTTCGGGCCCGTATTTTTCCAACGACAGTCCGCAAGCGGCCGGATCGGTTCCGAGCCCCTTGACGATCGTCAAGGGATCGGCGCCCGCCTGCAGCAGCGCGTCGATCATGAACAGCCGGCGCGCGTTTTCTCGCGGATCGGCAAGTTTCGCCAGTCGACTCAGAGCGATGTGCATGCACGCGAGTGGACCGTCGCCCTGGTGTATGGCCGCCAGGGCGCGCCGGATGTAACGCAACTGCGAAGCCTCTATTGGTCGCCGATGCGCGGCGGCGAGCCGCGCGACAAGGCCGAGTTCGTCGAGAGGCGCGCCGACCTTGGCGAGGCGGGTTCCCGCGCCAAAAACAAGGAACCCATCGGCGAAGGTCATGTCCGGGATGATCGGATGTTTCGCTATCTGTTCGTCCCACTGGCTGCGCAAGCCTTCAATCCGCAACATCTCGATCTCGCCTTCATGGTGGCGCCAGCCTGACCGCGTGGTCGCCCTCTCGTCTTCGCGGAAATTGCCTCTCGGGGCCGGAGCGGGCGCAATCCTTAGCGCCTCGGTCAGCGTGCAGTCATCTGCTGCCGAGCGGCGCCGCCGAGCTGTCGCAGGCGGTTTCTGCCGAGCCGAGCCATCACCCCGCCACGCGCCGGTACGGCTGCAACAGCGCCAGCACCGGCGCCGAGATCGCCGACGCGTCGTAGGCGATCGTCTCCTGTCCGCCGAGCGATTTGGAGCGCAGGCCGATGCGCTCGGCGGCTCTGAAGCGCTCGGCGGCGAGCTCGAGCGCGGCCTGGGCGACGTCCTGCGGGACGTAGCCGTAGGAAATCGCCACGGCCGCGCCTGCGTCGCCGGCGCTGAAGGCATAGGCGCCGCCGGCGACGCCGTATTGGCCGGTGGCGGGCGCGGCGGGAACCGCGCTCAGCGCCGCGCCCGTGGCGGCGTAGACGACGCCCAGGTCCATCGCCCAGGGGCCATAGGGGGCGAGCGCGCCGACCGTCCACGGCGTCGCCGAGGGAACGCGCTGCGCCTCGCCTTGCACGGCGTAGCCGGCGAGGTAGTCGACGACGAGGTTTTGCCGACGCCGCCGCACGCGCCAGCCGAAGATGTCGAGCGCCTGCTGTCGCCCCGGCGGCGCGCCGTCGTCGGGCCGCAGGAGATAGCCGAGGGTCGGCAGGGCGCTCGCGGGCGCGGCGGGCGGGATCGCCTGGCCCTCGAGCGTCACAGAGGTTACTTGCAGCACCGGCCAATGACGCAGGAAGAGCCGCTCGCTCTCGCCGTCGATCGCCTCGCTGTAGCTTTGCGGTATGAGGCTCGGGCGGCTCAGCGCGGCGTAGATGGCGCGGCTCGCCGCGGTGATCAGCGCGGAAAGCGTCGCGTCGTTCGGCGAGGCGCCGGCGGGCAGGCCGAGCCAGGCCTTGAGCGCGGCGAGATTGGTGAGATCGTAAGGCGACATAGGGGGCCCGGAGGACAGAGGACGGAGGACAGAGGACAGAGAACAGAGAACAGAGATGAGAGTGCAGAAAGCAGACGATGGAGGCGCAGGACGGGCTTCTCGTCCGTCCTCGGTCCTCCGTCCTCCGTCTTCTGTCTTCCGTCATCCGTTGCCGATATTGGTGAGGACGCCGACGCCGAACGGCGCGTAGACGGCAAGCGCCTCTTCGGCATAGACGCCGAATTCGCGCCGCCGGGTGCGCAGCGGCCAGTCGACGCGGTAGTAGTCGCGGCGGGTGAGAACCTCGGCGACGTTGGGCGTCTGGTTGGACTGGTACCAGACCGGCAACCGCTCGCAGAGCGCCAGGATGGTGCCCGGCGGCAGGTCGGGATGGACCTTGACGGGAATGTCGAAGCCGCCGTCGACGCTGAACGGATTGTAGTACCAGCGCACCACGCCCGAGGCTGAGACGCCGTAGGGCCCGCCGTTGTCGCTGTCGGCGGCGACGTTGTAGCGGATCAGCGGGCCCGAGGCGTTGGTCAGGCACTTGTTGGTGATGTTCTTCTGCTCCTGCGCGTTGACATAGAGCACGGTCGGCGACAGCCGATACGCGTTCCACATTTGCACCAGCATGTTGTCGATCTCGACCACCGAGCCGCGGCCCGAAGCGGTGAGGAACGTGCCGGTTCCCGCCGCACCCGAGGCGAGCGCCTGGACATAGGCGGAGTTGGCGGGATTGAAGCCGACCGTGAGCAGGCCGTCGAAGGCGAGCGTCGCGTTGCGCGAATTGTCGCCGGTGATCGCGCTCGCCGCCTGCTGGCCGGAGGCGAGCGGGGCCGAAAAGGCGGCGCTGTTGATCGAGGTGATCGCCTGCAGCGTCTCCGAGCCGGCGGCGCCGACGAACCAGGCGTAGGCGACCGCGCCGTTGATGATCGGGGCGCTCGCGTAGAGCGTCTGGCCGAGCGTCACCGCTTGCGTCGTGTTGCTCGACTTGTTCGACGAGCCGCCGTTGAGCGTGTAGCTATTGCCGTCGTTGCCGGTGATGGTCTTGGTCGTGGCGACGCCGCCCGAAACGGTCGAATTGCGATAGCCCTCGAAAGTCAACGCGACGACGATCGCCGAATAGGTCGCGGCGGGCAACGTCGCGCCCGTGCCGGACGCCGCAAGCGTCGGCGCGCCGGGCGCGCCCAGAGCGAGCGACGCGTTGCCCCCGAGCAGCGCGGTCTCCTCCTTGCGCATGGTCTTCTGCAACAGGCGTAGCGTCGCGGTCGAGTCGATGTCTTCGTAGCCTTGCGCGGCGGCCTCCGCTTCGAAGGTCACCGTGTCTTCCTCGCCGAGCGTCAGATAGGGCGCGACCTGCAATTGCGCGGCGTAGGACATGCTCGCGGTGCGCTGCCCCTCGGGCACCCAGCCCATCGCGTCATAGCCCGAGCCGGTGATCGAGGTGATGGTGCGCCAGCGCGCCGCATCGCCCGGATTGAGCCGCGCCACGCGCGGCAGGGCGTTCCGCAGCGGCGTGATGACGGGATAGAGGTTCTTGGCCGGCGCCTGAAGATCATAGGCGGTCAGGCCGGTCGCGAGCGTCACGCTCTTGGTAAGCGACTCCTTCATCAGGCCGAGGGTTTCTTTCGTGGTCTGGGCAATGTTCATGGGGCTTCCTTGTGGGGTTGGAGGGAGCGGCGTCGAAAAGGCGCGCGCCAGCAGCCGCGGCGCGGTTGCGCGTCGCGGGTGGGCGCGAGGTCGCGTGGGAAGGGTGGGCGCTGTGCGGTTGGGGTCGGCGCGTCGGCGGAGGCTAGGGCGCCGCTTGCGCGACGGCGACTTCGGCGTCGTCGAGGATGTGATCGATGTAGGTCTCGGGAGTTAGCCGCGTCGTATCGATACCGTTTTCAATCAGCTTCGCACGGGTAATCAGCGACGCCTTCGTCTTCTCCCTAGCGATGCCGAGCTTGCGCGCGAGAAAGGCGACGATCGCCGCCTGCGTCGACCCGCCCATGCGGGCCCATAGCACTGGCTCTTCGTTCCGTTCGAGGAACTCCAGAAACGCCGCCGTTGAGATGACGGGGCTCACGAGGGGAACAAGTTTGGATCGCACGAATTCAGACAGAGCTTGCGCCAGATCGCTCGGGGACTGGGCCGACAAGTCGAGCCGCCACGAGAACCGGTCGGGCGTGAGTGCGAAGAGGGGGAGCCCGCTGGGGCAACTCCATGGTGGGTACACGTACCCGCTTTCACGCAAGCATCGCAATATGACCGGGTGAGCGTAACGGTTCCTGCATTGATCGGCGAAGGCGCTGGTTCGCGGGTTCCGCAAGCCGGCCACGCCGCCGAGATAGACTTTCGGCGATCCGCTCGTATCCAATGTCAGCACGTGCTCGACTTCGGGGGTGCTCCATTCGCCGCGATACGTCAGCTTGGCGACCTTCTTGTAACCGACTTCGGCGAGTGCGGGCGCGAAAATATCGTCGAGTTTCACACGTTTCCGTTTGACGTCTTGGGAAGCCGCGACCGAATGTTCCCGCGCTTTCGGGGTCGCGTTCTGGGCGGCCGAGATCGGGGAGCGGTCGCGAACTTGTTGGAGCGCGTTCAGCATCTGTCGCGCGCGCGCTTTCTCTTCCGGCGACACTTCGCCGGGGATGACGCCAATTACGCCGGCGATTGATTGCGTTTGGTCGAACATCCCAGAGCTCGACGGCCGGACCGCGCCTCGAAGGGTTGCGCCGGATTGCGGCGGTTGATCTTCTTTTGTCGGGTTCTTCATCCGATTGAACCTCAGTCGAATTCGTCCTGGCCCGGGTATTGATAGGCCCGCACGCGGATCCCCGCCTCGAGGAGCCTGAGGACCAGACTGGCCCTCCCAAGATTGATCATCGGGCAGTAGGCGCAGAATGCTTCATACGCGACGCGAGTTATCCTTCCCCCGCCGAGCAACGCCGGCGCGGAGCCGCCGCCAGTCTCGTACAGGGCGACGTCCTTGTCCACCTGCGAGCTGTCGAAGAAAACCGTGTCATACATCGTCGTCTTGACTTCGACGCCAATGTACAATTCCGAGGCTGGGTCTCGGACGACGAAGTCGTAGACGCGTGGCGTCGCGAAGCCAGGCACGTTCACCGCAACCGCCCCCTTGGAGACAACAATAAATCCATGGGCTTCGTAGACCGCCATCGCACGGTCGACGCCCGCTTGGTGTTGCGCGTTTGGTCCAACTCCGTTGAAGGGAGGTCTTCCGGCTTCCGCCGACTCCGCCGAACCGACCGGGCTGAGATACTGGAGCCAATCGTCGGAAGCGTCAGCAATTTGGATGCCGTGGGACTGGTTGCCGGTCGGGCTATCGGAGACGGCCGGGGTCGAGGTCGCGTCGTCCGCGGCGCTATCCTCTGACCAATCTCCGTTCGTCCATTGCCCGCTCGGTCGCCCGTTGCCGGCGGGCACGCGCGGCTGGTCGGGGTTATAGGCGCGGTCGAGATCGGATTGCGCGGGCGGCGCGCCGAGCGCTGCGAGGATGATGCCCGGCGAAACCCCGGCCTTCATCAGGCCGTCGGCGATGAATAGGCGCCGCGCGTCCTCGCGCGGCTCTGTAAGGCGTCCAACGCCGGCAAGCGCGAGGTGGGTCAGCGCGAGCGGCGCGTCGCCGTCGCGGGCTTTGGCCAGCGCGCGGCGCACGTGCGTGGCGGCCGAAGCCTCGAGCGGGCGGCCGATCGCCACTGAGACGAGCGCGACGGCGCGCTCGCCCTCCGCCGCCTCGTCGCGCCGATCGCCGCGCGCTTCGAAGATCTTCGTGCCCGCGCCGAGCGTCAGCGCGCCGCCGTCGAATTCCGGCAGAGCGCGCACGCGCGCCCTCGTTCCGCGCGCGGTCCAATCCGCGCGCAGAGTTTCGACGAGCATCGTCGGGCTCCGATGTTGGAAGCTATGCAAAGGTCGGCAGTGGCGGCGCTAATATCGCCGCCACCGAGGCGTCAAGCGCGCCGTCGCCGACGACTTGCACTCAATGCATCGTATTGCGTCGGTCGTCGGATCGCTGAGCAAATCGTCCAAGCGTGGCTTGGCGCCGTTCTCAGGTTCATCCGCGCGGTTCTGTCGGATCTTTGTTAGCGGCGGCGTACGCCTCGGCGTCGATTCGATTGAATTCATCCAAGGGTGGCAATCCCATAAACTTCAGGACGGCTTCAATTCGTTGTCTTCGCTCTTCAGGAGTGAGCGGACCGACCGCGCGCGAGATGAACACGTCCGAACTCACAACGCGCGGCACATCCGGCCCGACCGGGCTCGTCGAATTGGCGTCTGTTGTCGATTGGGGAAGACCACTCTTGGCTCCGGGTGGGTTCATTTGATCACTCCACGACTTCGACGGCGCTTAGGGCAGCCGGTCATAGGAGAACGGCACTTTAGCGAACTTG
>CAVWKL010000269.1:0-3388 GCA_963755075.1 uncultured Alphaproteobacteria bacterium | reverse complement strand
TGTCGAACGTGACGCTGTCGCTTTCGACTTCCACCTCGACGACGCCCAGCGGATCGGCTTCGCGGAGAAGCCGGCGCGCGCCCTCGTCGCCTTCAGGCGCGCCACGCGGGTAAAAGCGCGCGCGACAGCAGCACCGGATTGCCGCGCCGGCCGGCATGGACGGGCGCCGCGGCGAGCGCCAGCGGACGCGCCGCGAAGGCGTCGATCAGACGATCGAGCGTCGCGGCCTCGACCGCCGGCATGTCGCCAAGCAGCACCAGCGCGCCGGCGACCTCGCCCGGCAACGCCGCCACGCCCGCCTTGAGCGAGGAGGCGACGCCGGTGGCGAATTCCGCGTTGTCGACGAAGAGGACCGGCAATCCCGCGAGCGCCGCCTCCACCGCCTCCCGCGCGTGGCCGGTGACGACGACGACGGGGCGCGCGCGCGAGGCGAGCGCCGCCTCCGCCGACATGGCGCACCAGCGGCCTGCCGTCGAGCAAGGCCACGAGCTTGGAGATTTCCCGGCCGCCTTCGGCGCGGAAGCGAGCGGACCGCCCCGCCGCGAGGATGACGGCGCCGACCTCAGACATCGCCGAGCCGTGGCTGCGGACGCGAGGCGATCTCCATCAGCAGGCCGCCGACGCCCATCGCCTCGATGTCGGCGCCGCCGATCGGCACGCCCGCGAGAATGCGCTGCAGCACCCAATCGAAGCCATTCTCCTTGGGCGAACGCGCGCAGCCGGGCGCGCCGACGATCGGCAACGCGCCGCGCGCCGCCAGCAGCAACAAATTCCCCGGATCGACCGGCATGCCGAAACGCTCGATCCGCCCGCCGATGGCCTCGATGGCGGAGGGAATGACGTCGCGCCGATCGGTGATCGCCGAGGCGCCGAAGATCACCAGCGCATCGCCCTGCGCGGCCAGCCGTTCGAGCGCGCGCGCCGAGCGCGACCGGCTCGTGGGCGACGCGCTCCTCGACGACGATCGCGGCGCCGGCGGGGGCGAGCCGCGCCTCCAGCGCGCGCAGCGTTTTGGCGACGACGCTCGCCTTGAGGCCGGGCAGCATCGGTCGAGGCGACGACGAAGCGCAACGGGCGAAACGGCGCGACCGACACGGCGCCGCCCGCCGGCACGGCCGTCGCACGCCGCCGCCAGCGCCGCGCCCGGCGCGGCGAAGGGAATGATCTTGACCGTCGCCGCCATGTCGCCCGCCGCGACGACGCGATATGGCGCCAGCGTCGCCACGGTGATCGCTTCGTCGACGCCGTTGACGCGGCCGATCGCCGTCGCGTCGACGACGATGAGGCCCGCGGCTCGCGCGCGAACAGATTGACGCGGCCGGTGAACGGCGGCTCCAGGCGCAGATGGGCGCCCGCGAGACGCTCGGCCAGCCGCCGCGCCGCTTCGTCCTCGCCGACGTCGCCCGGCTCGAGCCGGGCGGCGACGATGCTTCTCGACGCCCGCCGCGCTCAGCGCGCGCCGGCGCTCCGCGGTGACGATCTGTCCCTTCCTGAGCGTCAGCGACGTCGAAACGCAGCCCATGGGCGAGAACGGCGTTTTCCGCCTCGGCAACCGGGATCGCGCCGAATTTCACGCCGCCGCTCCTTCGCCGCGCAGCGGCTTCTTGCGCATCGCGGCGACGATCTCGCCGACGATCGAAACGGCGATCTCGGCCGGGCTCACGGCGCCGATGTCGAGGCCGATCGGCGCATGAATGCGCGCCAGCGCCGTCTCGTCGAAGCCTTCGGCGCGCATCCGCTCGAGCCGCTTGGCGTGGGTTTTGCGCGAACCCAGCGCGCCGATGTAGAAGCACTCGGCGCGGAGCGCGCGCAATCAGCGCGCGATCGTCGATCTTGGGATCGTGCGTCAGGAGGCAGATCGCGGTGTAGCGGTCGAGCGGCGAAGCGGCGAGCGCCTCCTCCGGCCATTGCGCGACGACGGGCGTGTCGGAAAACCGCTCCGGCGTGGCGAAGGCGGTGCGCGGATCGATGATCGAGGGGTCGAGCCCGGCGATCCTGGCGATCGGCGCCAAGGCTTGTGAGATGTGCACGGCGCCGATCATCACCAGCCGCACCGCGGGAACCTGGACGGTGAGGAACCAGCTTTCGCCGGCGTGCTCGACGAGGCCGCTCTTGCCCGAGCGCAGCGCCGCCTCGAGCGCCTCGGCGAGCGGATCGGCCGCAAGGGCCGTCGCCGCGACAAAGCGCTGCGCGCCGTCGGCGAGCCGGGTGATGAGCGCGCCGGCGCGCCGCTCGCGCCGCGCCGCGTTCACCGCTTCGAGAATGGCGAGCCGCATCAGTCGACCCGCTCGACGTAGACCTTGATGCGCCCCCCGCAGGACAGGCCGACCCGCCACGCCGTTTCGTCGGCGACGCCGAACTCCAGCATCTTCGGCGCGCCGTCGGCGATGACGTCGAGCGCCTCGGTCACCACCGCGCCCTCGACGCAGCCGCCCGACACCGAGCCGAGAAAGTTGCCCTCCCCGTCGATCACCAGATGCGAGCCGACCGGGCGCGGCGCCGAGCCCCAGGTCTCGACGACCGTGGCGACGGCGACGGCGCGCCCGGCGCGCCGCCAATCTTGCGCGGCGGCCAGGATATCGTCGTCGGTGCTCTGCATGGCGCGCCCTCCCTCATCGGCCAGCCTATTCACAACGGCGCGCCCGGCGCAACAAAGCCGATGGCCCTATGCGAGCCGTCGCAATAGGGCTTGTTCCCGGAGCCGCCGCAGCGGCAAAGCGCGGTCGCCTGCGTCCGTTCGATCGTGCGCCCCGTGCCGGACAGGATCTCCGCCGCGCCGCTCGTCTTGAGCGGCCCGTTGGGATAGGGCGTGATCTTCAGGACGCCGTCGCGCGCGGCGAGCGCTTCGCTGGGCCTGGTCGCGGGCTCGCCGGTGGCGACGAAGCCCGCGCCGACGTGCGATCCGTCGCAATAGGGCTTGTTGGCCGAGGCGCCGCAGCGGCAGAGCGTCGCGCGGGTCCCGATCGCCTCGCCGCCGATTTCGATCTGGGCGTGGACCGCCAGCGGTGGATCCGTGATAATTTCTCGAGCGCCTTGGCGGCGGTCTGAGCCCCTGTCGGGCAATCGCCCGACACGCTCCTAGCGCCAAAAAAAAGCTCGGGCATGACGCCCGAGCCTTTTCATTCTGTACCCGCGGAAAGCGCGGATATCAGGCCTGGCGCTCTTGCCAGTCGTCGATGGCGGTGATGCCGCCATCATTCCAGGTCCACTCGATCTTCTGGTAGGTCATCGCGATCTCCTCGTACTCCGAGTACTTCTGGAGCTCGGGGTTCTTGATGTTCGCGAGGCGGAAGTCGATCGAGGCGATGTTGGCGTTGGTGAGCTTGATCGTGTAGTGCTGCACCTCAGCGCCGACGCCCGACGCGGCCTTGAGCTGGGGCGTCCAGAA
>CAVWKL010000268.1:0-9558 GCA_963755075.1 uncultured Alphaproteobacteria bacterium | reverse complement strand
TTGCCCGCTGGTCCTGAGCGATCAGGCGCTGGCGGACGCGCTGCGCGGCGCGGGGGGCGACCAGCGCCAGCGGATCCTCTCCGCGTTCAAGACCGTCTCGCAGGGCAAGGACATCGTGATGTCCGTCAGCATGGGGCGGCTTTCCTGCGGGCTGACGTTCGGCTACTCGATGGACAAATTCGCCGCGGACGTCAAGGCCAAGGTGATCGTGGTGGCGCGCTACAAGTGGCCCACCGAGACGCTCGACGGCATCCTGCACATGCGCTCGCTGCTGGCGGACCAGTTCGTCGGCGTCGTGTTCAACCGCGTGCCCGCCTCGAAGGCCAACCAGATCGAGCAGGCCGTGAAGCCGTTCCTCCAGGCGCAGGGCGTGGACGTGCTCGGCTGCGCGCCGGACGACACGGTCCTGAACGCCGTCCCGATCTCGGAACTGGTCGAGGGACTCGACGGCAAGGTGCTCTGCGCGGGCGACAAGCTCGACCAGCTCGCCGAGCATTTCAGCATCGGCGCGATGAACGTGGACGCCGCGCTGCGGTTCTTCCGCCGCGTGCCCAACAAGGCCGTCATCACCGGCGGCGACCGCGCCGACATCCAGCTCGCCGCGCTCCAGACCTCGACGCGCTGCCTGATCCTCACCGGCGACCTCTATCCGAACGAGCGCATCCTCACCCGCGCCGAGGAGATGGGCGTGCCGGTCGTGCTCGTCACCCAGGACACCTCGACCGTCGCGGCGATCTGCGAGCAGCTCCGCGGGCACCTCAGCCTCCAGAGCGAGCAGAAGACCGTCTGGCGTCAACCCCACCAAGCTGCGCAATGTCGTCGTCTTGCCGGCGCCGTTGCGGCCGAGCAGCGCGGTGATCTTCCCCTCCGCGACCTCGAGGCCGACGCCGTGGAGGATGTGGCTCTTGCCGTAATAGGTGTGGAGGCCCTCGGCCGTGAGCGCCGCGGTCATGCCGTCTTCCCCAAATAGGCTTGCTGCACCGCCGCGTTGGCGGCGATGTCCTCGGGCGAGCCCTCGGCGAGCAGCCGGCCGCGGTCGAGCACCGTGATCCGATCGGCGAGCCCGAACACCACACGCATGTCGTGCTCGATCAGCACGATGGCCATCTTGCCGCCGCGGTGCAGATCGCCGAATGAGTTTGGTGACGGCGTATGTTTCCTGATCGCCCATGCCGGCGGCCGGCTCATCGAGCAGCAAGAGATGGGGTCGCAAGGTCAGCGCCATGGCGATCTCGGCGACGCGCTGGTCGCCGTGGGCGAGTTCGCCGACCCGGCGATCGGTCTTGCCGGTCAATCCCGTGAGTTCGAGGATCTCGTCGATCCGACGACGGACCGCCGACGTCTCGGCGCGGCTGATCCATGGCCGCAGGCGATAGCCGGCGGCGCTCTCGGCGCCGATCCGCAAATTCTCGTAGACCGAAAGCTCGGGAAAGATTTCGGTGATTTGAAAGGTCCGCGCCATCCCGGCGCCGACGCGCCGATGCGCGGGCATCGCGGTGACGTCGCGGCCGTCGAAGACGATTCTGCCCGCGCTGGGCGGAAAGAACCCGCTGATCAAATTGAAGAAGGTCGTCTTTCCCGCGCCGTTCGGCCCGATGATCGCACGCAGTTCGCCGCGCGCGACGGCGAGCGAAACGTCGTCGACCGCCACCAGGCTGCCGAAGCGTTTTCCGAGATTGACGACTTCCAGGACCTTGGCGCGCGGCTCCGGCGCAGCCTCGCTCGCACTCTTCGCCTCCGGCGCCGAACTCATGTCTGGTTCTTGCGTTCGAGGAAGCCGAGAAGGCCGCGCGGGAAGAACAGCACGATGAGAACGAACAGGACGCCGACGCACGACATCCAGTTGACGGTGACGCTGGAGAGATAATCCTGCAGCACCACGAACACCGCGGCGCCGAGCAGCGGGCCCCAGAAATTGCGCATGCCGCCCATCACCGCCATCATGACGAAATCGCCCGACTGGCTGTAATGCAGGCCGCGCGGATCGGCGAAATTGTTGACCAGCGCGTAAAGCGCGCCGGCGAAGCCCATGAAGAAGCAGGATAGAGAGAAGGCGATCCAGATGTGGCGATCGACCGGGATGCCGAGAAATCGCGCCCGGCGCTCGTTCTCGCGGATGGCGATGAGGGTGCGCCCGAACGGCGAGCGCAGGATGAAGGCCATCATCGCCACGATCAGCGCAAAGCAGACCAGCACGAAGTAATAGAACGTCGTCCGAGTTCGACAGGATGTCGAGCTTGAACGAGGCCGAAGTCGAGCGGCTGGCGCGAGAAGCCGCGCAAGCCGTCGTCGCCGCCGGTCAGCGAACTCCACTGGAAGGCGATGTAGTAGAAGACCTGCCCGAACGCGATGGTCACCATGGCGAAGTAGACGCCGCGCCGGCGCACGATGACGCGTCCCGAGCAGCGGCGCCGACCATCGCCGCCGAGCAGCGTGCCGCATAGGATCGCGAGCGGCGTGCTGGGCGCGAGGAATTTCAGGGACAAGTCCGGCGCCGTAGGCGCCGAGACCGAAATAGGCGGCGTGGCCGAACGACAGCACGCCGGTGAAGCCGAGCAGGAAATTCACCGACATGGCGGCGAGCGCCAGCACCAGCACGCGCGTGCCCAGCGCCGTATAGCCGCCGAGCGGCGGCATCCAGTAGGGCGCCGAGATCAGCAGGCGCCCAGATCGCCAGCTGCGCGACCAGATTTCGGCTCGAGCGCGCGCCGGTCACGTCATCATGCCTTCCTCGCCGAAGCAGGCCGCGCGGCCGCACCAGCAGGACGACCGCCATCAACACGTACATGACCGCCTCGCTGGCGGCCGGCAAGAACACCGCCGTCACGCCGGAGGCCACGCCGATCAGCAGTCCGCCGATCAGGGTTCCCGGCAGGCTGCCGACGCCGCCGACGATGATGGCGATGAAGCTCGGCATCAAGAGCCCGGTTCCCATGGTCGGCTCGAGGCCGAGCTGGCCGGCCGCCAAGCACGCCGGCTCAGCCCGGCCAGATAAATCCCGCCGGCGAAATTGAGCGACCGCAGCATCCGCACGTTGACGCCCATCGCCGCCACCGTCTCGAGGTCGAGCGTGCCGGCGCGGATGCGAATGCCGAGGCGCGTGTAGCGCAGCAGAGCAAAAATCAGCGCCACCGCGACGATGACCATCGCCACCATGAACAGGCGATAGCCGGTGATGAAGAAGAATTCGCGGCTGAGCGGCTGGGCGAGGAAGGGCGGAATCGTCACCGGCTTGCCTTGTGCGCCCCAGATGAAGCGCGTGCCGTCTTCGATGATGAAGGCCAGGCCGAAGGTCAGCAGCAGGCTGTAGAGCGGATCGCGGCCGTAGAGCGGACGGATCAGCGCCCGCTCGACGGCCAAGCCGATGACGCGCGGTCAGCGCCGGCGCGACCAGCAGCGCGCCCCAGAAGCCGACGTAGGGCGTGATCGTGTAGGCGAGGTAGCCGCCGATGACGAGAAACCCGCCGTGGGCGAAATTGATGACGTTGCTCAGATTGAGGATCAGCGACAGGCCGAGCGCCATCAGCGCATAGAATGCGCCGATGATCAGCCCGTTGGTGACGTTGAAAAGCAGCAGTTGCGTCATTGCGGCCTAAGCCGGCCACTGAATGGCGCAGCCTGTCGCGTCGGCCGGCGGCGCCGTGTCGTCGCCCGCGATCACGTGGTCGACGCGGAACAGATCCTCGGGATCGCCGGCGCCCTGAGGTTGCGCCTCGCCGACGAAGGCCGACGTCATCAACTGGTGGTCGCCGGCGCGATAGTAGCACTTGTTCGGCTGCAGCTTGATTTCGGCAGGCAATTCGAAATTGGCGAGCGCCTTGGCGAGCGCGAGCGAGTCGACCGTCTTCTGCTGGTTGGCGACCCCGGCGAGCGTATGCACGGACGTGTAGCCGAACCAATGGCGCGCGGTCGGAACCTTGCCGGCGTTGACCTTGCGGATGTCGGCGACGAATTTGTCGACCCCGGGAACGCCCGGCTGCTTCCAGTACCATTCGAACATCCAAATCCCGATGCGCGCTTCCGGCGGCATCGCCTCGAGCGACTCGAGCTCCTGCTGCAGGCCCGCGACGTGGATTTGCTGGTTGAGGCCGAACTGCTACGATCTGCTTGAGGCAGTTCACCATGTCGGAGCCTTGCGGCAGCACCAGGATGACGTCGGGGTTCGCGGCTTGCGCCTTGATGAGATAGGCGGAGAAGTCCGTGGTGCCGAGAGGCGTGAGCTCATTGCCGGTCACCGTTCCCCCAAGCTTGGCCAAGTCCGCGGCCGCCGCTTTCTGCAGCGTGTGACCGAAGGCGTAGTCGGGCGTGATGAAATGCCATTTCTTGCCATACTGGCTGAACAGCAGGCTGCAGACCGAATTGGCCTCCATGCTGGTGGTGTTGCACACCCGATAGACGTTCCATTTGCAGTCGGCGCCGGTGATCGAGTCGGTGTGGCCGCCCGAAACGACGTGAAGAATCTTCTTCTCGTTGCTGACTTGGGCGATCGCTTGAGCGACCCCCGAGTTCACGTCGCCGATCAGGAAGGACACTTGATCGCGGTCGATCAGCTTGCGCGCCTTCTGCACCCCGGTGCCGACGTCGTTGGCCGAATCCTCGACCAGCAGCTCGAGCGGGCGCCCGAGCACGCCGCCGGCGGCGTTAATCTGGTCCACGGCGAGCCTGGCGCCCATCACCTCGTTCTGCGCCACCGCGGCATAGACGCCGGTCAAGGGATCGATCATGCCGATCCGGATCGGCGTCTCGGCGCGCGCCGCGATGATGAAGGGCGAGGCGACGCCGAGCGCGCCCAACCCGGCGGCGCCCTTGAGCACCGAACGACGATCAAATCGACGAGACGAAAACGGCGGCGCCATGGACACTCCTCCCTGAGCGCGACGATCGCTTATTTTCGCGCCGCCGACGCTCTTCGGTCGTCACGGCGGCGGCTTCGCGCTGCCCGGCATTGTGCATTGTCCCCGGGCAAACGCAAGCCGCGCGCCCGTCGCGCCGGGCCGATCTATCGCTCGATCTCGTGTTGCTTGCGGCCGCCGATCCACACGCCCGCAAGGTCGAGACCCTCGGTGAGATGGATGAGGTCGGCGCGAAGCCCCGGCGCCAGGGCGCCGATGCGGGCCTCGAGCCGCAATAGCCGCGCCGGGGTCGACGTCGCCATCCGCAGCGCGTCCGCAAGCGGCAGGCCGAGCGCGCGCACGACGTAGCGAACCGCGTCGAGAACGGTGATCGCCGCGCCGGCGAGCGTGTCGTCTTCGTCGATGAGGCGCCCGCCCGTCCGCGTCATTCGCCGTCCCTGCAGCGTGAAGACCGGCGGACCGCCGGCGGAGGGGGGCATGGCGTCAGAGACGAGCGCGATTCCTGCCGCGCCCTTGGCGTTGAACGCGGCGCGCATCGCAACGTCGTGAACGTGATGGCCGTCGGCGATGAGGCCGCAGACGACATTGGGATCGGCCAGCGCGGCGCCGACGACGCCGGGCGCTCGCGAGGCGAGTTGGGTCATCGCATTGAAAAGATGCGTCACCGCGCTCGCCCCCGCCGCAAAGGCCGCTCTCGCCTCCTCGGCGCTCGCCTCCGCATGGCCGAGACTGACGATCACCCCCGCGTGCGCGAGCCGAGCGATCAAATCGAGGCCGGCGGCGACCGGCGCCAAGGTCACGACCATCGCGCCCGCCTGAGCCGCGATGAGCTGTTCGGCGTCCTTTTCGCGCATCTTGCGCATGAATTCGGCCAAGTGAATGCCCTTGCGCCGCGGGTCGACATAGGGGCCCTCGACATGCACCCCGAATGCGCCCGACGCGCGCCCGATCGCCTCGCGCGCGGCCTCGAGCGCCGCGGCAAGAACGTCCGGCGCGTCGGTGATCACCGTCGGCAGGATCGCCGTCGTCCCCTCGCGGCGATGCGCGGCGGCGATGGCGCCGATCGCCTCGGGCGTCGGCGTCGCGTTGAAGAGAACGCCGCCGCCGCCATTGACCTGCCAATCGATGAAGCCGGGCGCCAGAACGCCGCCGCCGAGATCGTGCTGCGCCCCGTCCTGCGGACGCTCGGCCACAGCGACGATCGCCTGGACCGCCCCGTCCGCGACGACGAGCGCGCAATCCTTGCGCAATGCGACGCCGTCGAACAGGCCCGCGCCAAAGAAGACTTGCCGCCCGCTCGTCCCGCTCATGCCGTGCCGCCTCCGTTCGCGGGCAGAACCCCGCCCGCCAATAGGATCGCGCCGTCGACGGCGTCGAACAACGGCCGGAGCGCCGCCGCCCGCGACGGCGGCGCGAGATAGGGTCTGATCGGCGCGCTGAGGCCGCCGACCAGGGCGACGCGTTCGGCGCCGAGGGCCTGCGCGGCCCGGATCAGGGCGTCGACCGCCTGCGCGGCGACGCGCACGATCGCCAGCGCGATGTCGTCGCCCGCCCCGGCGCACTCGAAAACCAGCGGCGAGAACGCCCCATAGCCCGACGGTTTGGCGCTGATCGCCCATTGGATGGCGACGAGCGGATCGTCGCGAAAGCGCCGCATCACCTCCTGCGTCAGCGGCGAGGTCGGGCCGAGCCCGTCGTGCGCGCGCAACGCGGCGCGAATGGCGTCGGCGCCGACGCGCGCCGCCGAGCCGTCGTCGCCGAGCAGAAAACCGCGCCCGCCGATCACGATCTCGTGGGCGCGAACCCGCGTGATCGCGGCCGAACCGGTGCCGGCGATGACCAGACCGCCATCGGCGCCCCCATGCGCGCCTCGGCACGCCGTCACCGCGTCGTTGGCGGCCCGAACTGCCGCCAGGCCCTCGAAGCGCGCCTCGACGCGCTTGGCGTCGTCGGCGCTCGACAGCCCGGCAAGCCCCAGACCCAGAGCGAGGCGCGCGCGATCGCTCTCGGCGAGGCCCGCTTTGGCGCAAGCCGCGTCGGTCAGCCTGCGCACCGTGGCGATCGCCCCGTCGAAATCGACGTAGATGTTGGCCGCCGGCCCGTCCGCCTCGACCAGCAAGGCGCCCGCCGCGTCGCGCAGGCGCGCCCGGCAGCGCGTCGCGCCGCCGTCAACGCCGAGGAAGAAAAGCGGATCGACTTGCAAGCGATTCCCCCCGCGCCTTCCCCGAAACGACCCGGCCGCTCCCGGCGAAAGCGCCGCGAAACCCCCGTCTTCTCATGCGAACAAGCTATCCATTTCGCTCAGGCGCCGCAAATGCGCGTCCATGTCGCCGAACGTCATGTCGATCATCGTCATGCGTTTGAAGAGATGGCCGAGCTTGTATTCGTAGGTCATCGCGATGCCGCCGTGCAACTGCGTCGCCTGCTGGCCGATGAAGCGCGCCGAGCGGCCGATCTGCGCCTTGGCCGCCGAAATCGCCTTGGCCCGCTCGGCGGCGTCGTCCTCTCCCGCGGTCATCGTCGCCAGCAGCGCCATGCTGCGCGCCTGCTCGAGCGCTATCGCCATGTCGGCGGCGCGATGCTGCAGCGCCTGGAAGGAGCCGATGGCGACGCCGAATTGCTTGCGCGTCTTGAGATAGTCGACGGTGATCGCCAGGGCTTCGCTCATCGCCCCGACCGCCTCGGCGCAAAGCGCGGCGATCGCCTCGTCGACCACGCGCGCGATCGTCGGCGCGGCGCCGGCGGGGTCGCCGATGACGTCGTCGGCCTCGATGCGCACGTTGGTCAGCCTGACCTCCGCCGCCCGCTGCCCATCCTGAGTGGGATAGCCGCGCCGAACGAGGCCGGGGGCGGACGCGTCGACGAGATAGAGGCCGAGGCCGTCGCGTTCGCGCCGCCCGCCGGCGCTGCGCGCCGAGACGATCAGCTTGTGCGCGCTGTCGCCGTGGAGCACGAGTCCTTTTTCGCCGTTGAGCGCATAACCGTCGCCGTCCTTGCGCGCGCTGGTCGCGACGTCGAAGAGATCCCAGCCGGATTGGCGTTCGCTGTGGGCGAAGGCGAGGCGCAGTTCGCCCGCGGCGATGGGCGGGACCAGCGCGGCGCGCTGCTCGGGGCTGCCGGCGCGCCGCAGGAGACCGCCGGCGAGAACGACGGTCGCGAGATAAGGCTCCAGCGCGAGCGCGCGGCCGAACGCCTCCATGATCAGCATCGTCTCGACGGCGCCGCCGCCGAAGCCGCCGTCCTCTTCGGCAAAGGGTGCGCCGAGCAGGCCAAGCTCCGCGTATTGGCGCCAGAGGTCCTCGCTGAAGCCCAACGGCGCCGCCTGATAAGCCTTGCGGCTCTCAAAGCCGTAGCGATCCTTCATCAGCCGCGCGAGGTTGTCGGCGACGAGGCGTTGTTCCGGGCTGAGATCGAAGTCCATGCCTCAGAGCCCCAGGATCGCTTTGGCGATGATCGAACGCTGGATTTCGTTCGATCCGCCATAGATCGACACTTTGCGCATGTTGAAGTAGTTCGGCGCGATGGTCGCGGCCCAGTCGGGTCCGACCGGCGGCTCGTTCCATCGTCCGCCGTCCTCGCGCTCCGGCTCGAAGGGCAGCGCGTAGGGGCCGACGACGTCCATCATGAGTTCGGTTGTCGCCTGCTGCAGTTCGGAGCCCTTGATCTTCAGCGTCGAGGAGGCCGGATCGGGCTTGCCCGGCTCGGCGCGGCGGTCGCCCGCGATGACGCGCATCTGGGTCATTTCCAGCGCCTTCAGCTCGACCTCGACGGCGGCGAGCTTCAGGCGGAAAAGGGGATCGGCGAGCTTCGGCCGATCGCCGAAGGTCGCCAGCGCGGCGAGCTCGCGAATGCGCGCGAGCCGGGCCTTCGTTACGCCGACCCGCGCGATGCCGTTGCGCTCGTTGGCGAGCAGAAACTTGGCGTAGTCCCACCCCTTGTTCTCCTCGCCCACGAGATTGTCCAGGGGAACGCGCACGGCATCGAAGAACACCTCGTTGACCTCGAGGCCGCCGTCGATGGTGCGGATCGGTCGGACCGTCACCCCCGGCGACTTCATGTCGACGAGCAGGAAGGAAATGCCCTCCTGCTTTTTCACGCTCGGGTTGGTGCGCGCGAGGATGAAGATCCAGTCGGCGTACTGAGCGAGCGTCGTCCAGGTCTTCTGGCCGTCGATCACCCATTCCGAGCCGTCGCGCTTGGCGCTCGTGCGCAGCCCCGCAAGATCGGAACCCGCTCCCGGCTCGGAAAAGCCCTGACACCACCATTCCCGCAAGTCGACGATCGGCGGCAGGAAACGTTTCTTCTGCGCCTGCGAGCCGAAGGTGTAGATCACCGGCCCGACCATGCTGGCGCCAAAGGGGAGCATCTCGGGCGCATTGGCCTTTTGCAGTTCGTCGTTGAAGATCAGGAGCTTGATCGGGCTCCAGCCTGTGCCGCCCCACTCGAGGGGCCAGTGGGGAACCGACCAACCCCTGGCGGCGAGGATGCGGGTCCAGCGCACCATGTCGTCTTTGCCGGGGTGGCGCCCCGCAATGATCATGTCGCGGAGCGAGCCCGGCAGATGGGCGCGCACGAAGGCGCGCACTTCGTCGCGGAACGCGATCTCCTCCTCGGTGAAGCGCAAGTCCATCGCCTGGGTCCCTCCCCGCGCCGCGAGTCTTCTTGCGCCATCAAGCGACAAACGCCGCAACGCCGTCAACCCTTC
>CAVWKL010000267.1:0-25248 GCA_963755075.1 uncultured Alphaproteobacteria bacterium | reverse complement strand
GGCGCGCCGGCGGAGCGGCGGAGCGGGGTTTCAGCGGCTGACGATCGGGCCGCGTTGAGGGGCGTGGGCGGCGGGGTCGGCCCGCCGCTCTAAGCCGACCGGCGCGCCGCCGCGGGGCGCGGCGCGCCCCCGGCCATGTCGCGGCGGAGGGAATCGGCGCCGCCGAGGCGCGTGACGCGGAACTCGTCGATCAGCGACGACAGGCGTTCGGCCTCCTGCGACAGCGAGAGGCTGGCCGCGTTCGACTGCTCGGCCATCGCCGCGTTCTTCTGCGTCGTCTGGTCCATCTGGTTGATCGTCGTGTTGATGTCCTCGACGGCGGTCGATTGTTCCTTCGCGCCGGCGGCGATTTCGGCCACGACGTGATTGATCTCGGTCACTTGCGTCATGATCCGCGCCAGCGACTTGCCGGTTTCGGCGACCAGGGCGACCCCTTGGCCCACCTGCGAGGTGGAGGTCGAAATGAGGCCCTTGATCTCCCTGGCCGCTTCGGCCGAACGCTGGGCCAGCGCCCGCACCTCCGAGGCCACCACCGCAAAGCCCCGGCCCGCCTCGCCGGCGCGCGCCGCCTCGACCCCGGCGTTGAGCGCCAAGAGATTGGTCTGGAAGGCGATTTCGTCGATGACGCCGATGATCTGGGTGATCTGCTGCGAGGATTTTTCGATCGCCCCCATGGCGGCGACCGCTTTGCGGATGACCTCGCCGCCTTTCTCCGCGTCGCCTTGCGCGGCGCCGGCCACTTCGCGCGCGTGGGCCGTGCTTTCGGCCGTCTTGCGCACCATGGCGGTGACCTCGTCGAGGGTCGCCGCCGCCTCCTCCAGGCTCGCCGCCTGTTGCTCGGTGCGGCGCGACAGATCGTCCGTCGCCGTGGAGATCTCCTGCGACCCCGAGCGGATGGCGCCCCCGCTCGTGGCGACGCTCGCCATCGCCGTCTCCAGCTGGGCGATCGCCGCGTTGAAGTCGATTTGCAGCTTGCGATAGGCCTCCGGAATGTCCGACGACATCCGGTAGCTCAAGTCCTTGGCCGCCAGCTTCGACAGGCCGCAGCCGACCGAATCGGCGACGATCGCCCGCTCGCGGGCGATCGCCTCGCGCTGCGCCTCTTCGTTGCGCCCGCGTTCGTCCTCGGCCTCGAGACGTCGCCGGCCGGCCTCCTCCTCGAGACGTTCCTTCTCAATCGCGGCGTCGCGGAACACCAGCACCGCCCTCGCCATTTCGCCTATTTCATTGCGGTCCGCCGCGTGGGCCGGCGACACCGTCAAATCGCCGCCCGCCAAAGCCCGCATGATCCGCGTCAGCTCGACGATCGGCCGGCCGATGCTTCGCGTAAACAGTAGGGAAAGCAGGATCCCGACGACGGTCCCGGGGATCGCCGCCACGACGATCAGCGTTTGGATGAAACTTCCCGACGTCTTTGCCGCGGAGACCATCGCTTCCGCGGCGTCGTGATAATCGGCGGAGAGCTCATCCCCCTGTTTCGTCATCGCGTCTTCGATCTTGACCACTTCGAGCAGGGGCTTGATCGCCTCGTTGATTTCCGCGACGGTCATCTCGTCCTGGCTCTTGGTGTTTTGTTTCTGCTGCTCCGCCATGCCATTGGCGGTCTTGCTATAGCGCGCCAGCAGATCGACCAGCTTCTGCGTTTTGGCGGCGCGATTCGGGTCGGCCGTTCCCTTCAGGAGATCGCCCGCCCATTCGTTGGCGACCTGGAAACTCTCGCTCGTCTTCGCCCAATCTTTCGGGTCCTTGGAGTTGACGGCGATCCAAAAATGCATGCGGGCCTCGTAGATGCGCTTCTCGAGGCGTTGCTCGAGAACCTCCGCCCCTTTCAGCGCCGTGACGCTGTCGAGGGCATTCCTCGAGCGCTGGCTGCCATCGATCGCCAGCGCGCTGATGCCCACGAGGAGCAGCAGAATCGCGCCGAATCCGATCATCAATTTCCAAGCGATTTTCAGCCGACTGAACATAGGCGCTCCGAAGCGTTCGCATTCCCAGACGACTGGGATGGCTCCAGTTGCAGGGCGGATTGGGGGTCCATGCATCCCGGATCGAACCCGGTATGAGCGTTCGGCGTCATGCCATCGACCGGCGCCTTGCGCGCAGACGCGATCGACACGTCATCAGGGCGCAATCTAGTACGTCAAAGTTAATCAACCGTCATCGCAATGGCGCTATTCGACGCCGGCGGCGCCATTTCGATTCCGGCAAAAGAACGCGCTCTTTCATTGACTTTGTCGCGTTTTCTTCTATATGCACGACTGGCCGAGGGCAGCATGCTCCGGTTTTGCGCGGCGCGACAGAATGTCCTCGTGCAGGCGCGACCTCATGAGCCGCGCCGTATCCGAGAGGCGCCGAGTGCGCCCGCCCAAAGCGTTTATCCCTGTGAGACAAAATGAAATTTGATGAACTCGGCCTGAGCGAGAAAGTGCTCGACGCCGTCCAAGCGTCGGGCTACGACACGCCGACGCCGATCCAAGAGCAGGCCATCCCTTACGCGTTGCAAGGGCGCGACATTTTGGGCATTGCCCAGACCGGCACCGGCAAGACCGCCGCGTTCACTTTGCCGATGCTTTGCATGCTGGAAAGAGGGCGGGCCAGGGCGCGCATGCCGCGCACGTTGATCCTCGAGCCGACCCGCGAACTCGCCGCGCAGGTTGAGGAGGCCTTCGGCAAATACGGCGTCAACCATAAGCTCAATCTCGCCTTGCTCATCGGCGGCGTTTCTTTCGCCGACCAGGAGGCCAAGATCACCCGCGGCGCCGACGTGCTGATCGCGACGCCCGGCCGGCTCCTCGATTTTGCCGAGCGCGGCAAGATCTTGCTCACGGGCATCGAAATTCTCGTCATCGACGAAGCCGACCGCATGCTCGACATGGGCTTCATTCCGGATATCGAGCGCATCTGCAAACTCGTGCCGTTCACCCGCCAGACTCTGTTCTTCTCCGCCACCATGCCGCCGGAAATCACCCGGCTCACCGAGGCGTTTCTGCATAATCCAGTGCGCATCGAGGTGTCGCGCGCGGCCTCGACCGCCGAGGGCATCACCCAGACGCTGGTGCGCTCGGGCGCCACCCCCGAGGAGAAGCGAACAACGTTGCGCCGCATGATCCGCGGCGCCAAGAACTTCAAGAACGCGCTTATCTTTTGCAACCGCAAGCGCGACGTACAGGTGGTCTACCGCTCGCTCGAAAAGCACGGATTTTCCGTCGGCGCGCTGCATGGAGATCTCGACCAGCGCTCGCGTATGGCCGCCCTCGACGCGTTCCGCAACGATTTGGTGCAACTGCTTGTCTGCTCGGACGTTGCGGCGCGCGGCCTCGACATTCCCGACGTGAGCCACGTCATCAATTACGACGCTCCCCACCATGCCGAGGACTACGTCCATCGGATCGGCCGGACTGGCCGCGCCGGCAAGCTCGGCGTCGCCCTGACGATCGTCACGCGCGCCGACGCGCGCTCGATCGAGGACATCGAGAAACTGATCAATCTCAAGATCGAGTGGCAGGCCGGCGACGACGCTCCCCCCGAGGAGGAGGCGGAACGCGCTCCGATCGGCCACGAGCGCCGGGGCGGGCGAGGGCGCGGCCGCGGGAGTGACGCCAAATCGCCCGACCGCCATCGGCGCGCCTCCGCCGCCGAGCCAAGTTTGACCGAACGGCAATCGCGTGAACCGCGCGCAGCGCCGAGACCCGAGCGCGAACCGCCGACCCCGCGGCCGGCCGCTCAGACCCGCCCAGCGGCGTCGCGCCGGCCGAATCGCGACGAGGGGGCGGATGCGCCAGTTATCGGGCTCGGCGATCACGTCCCCAGCTTCCTGTTGCGCCCGGTGCGGTTGCCGCCCGCCAAACCGGTCCCCGCCGAGGCCGAAGACTGATCTTCCGCCTCGACGCCCAGACGCCGTTGAGCTTGGCGGCGAGCCCGGTCGCCGAGGAGCTTGCCTGCGTGGACCGCCCCCAGAGGCGCGAACCGGCGGGCGAGCCTCACCGTCTTCTCCGACGTCAACCCTCCGCGGCGAGCGCCTCGGGCGAAACCGGCGTAATCGCCACACTCTCGCCGCAGCCGCAGGCCGAGGTTTCGTTGGGATTGCTGAAGACGAAACTTGCGGACAGCTTGTCGACCCTAAAATCCATCTGGGCGCCGAGCAGGAACAGCAGGGCCTTGGGATCGATGAGCAATTTTACGCCCTTGTCCTCGACGACCTCGTCGAGCGGCGAGGCGGATTCGGCGAATTCCATGGTGTAGGACATGCCGGCGCAGCCGCCGTTCTTGACGCCGACGCGCAGGCCGACGATCGGCGTCTGCGAATTCGTGATGATTTCCCGAACGCGAGCGGCCGCCGCGTCCGTCAGACTCATTGCCTTAAATCGTGAATTCCTCATCATGCGCCTCTCTCCTTAACCGGGTTCAAGGCCCGGCGCGCGTCAGTTCATATAGCACCGACCACAGCGATTTTACAGGCCGCGTCACGGCCGCGGGCGGGTCCGGTTCCGCGCCCCACGCCCGGTGGCCGCGCGACGCGGGCGCTTCGGTTGTCGCCGCAAGAGCCGCACGGCGCGAAGCCGCAGCACATTGCCGATCGCGCTCAGCAATGACAGCGCCATCGCCGCGCCGGCGAGGATCGGCGAGAAAGGAATGCCCAGGCCGGGATACAGGACGCCGGCGGCGATTGGCACGGCGGCCGTATTGTAAATGAACGCGAAGAACAGGCTTTGACGGATGTTGCGCATCGTCGCCGCCGAAAGGCGGCGGACCCGAACGAGGCCTTGGAGATCGCCCGTGCGGAGCGTGATCCCGGCGCTTTCGATCGCCGCGTCCGCGCGGCGACCCGCCCCGATGGCGGCGTCGCCGGGGGGAAACGGCTCCTGGGCCACCATTCCCTGGAGCTTGGCGCGCGCTTGTGCCAAACGGGCAGACGATCCGCTGTAAGGAATCCTTCGATGTCCGCTCTCCCACCGCTTCCCGGCAACGCCGCAGCGCTGTTGCAGCGCATCGCCGACGCCCTCGAGCGCCTGGCCCCGCCGTCCCGGCCCGGTCCGAATTTCGCCGCCGCCGACGCTTTTGTCTGGCACGCCGACCGGGGCGATCTCGTGCCGGTCGGAAAGGTCAATCGCATCGACATTGCGCTGCTGCGCGGCGTCGATCGGGTGCGCGATACGCTTCTGGAAAATACCGAACGCTTCGCCCGCGGGCTACCGGCCAACAACGCGCTGCTATGGGGGGCGCGCGGCATGGGCAAGTCCTCGCTGGTCAAGGCGACGCATGCCGAGATCAACCGCGCCGTGCGAGCCGACGCCCGGCTGAAATTGATCGAAATCCACCGCGAGGATATCGAAAGCCTGCCGGCGCTCATGGCGATGACGCGCGATGCGCCGCATCGCTTCATCGTGTTCTGCGACGACCTCTCGTTCGACGGCGGCGACACGTCCTATAAGTCGCTGAAGGCGGCGCTGGAGGGCGGCATCGAGGGGCGGCCAGCCAACGTGCTGTTCTACGCGACCTCAAACCGCCGCCACATGCTGCCGCGCGAGATGATGGAGAACGAGCGCTCGAGCGCGATCAATCCGGGCGAGGCGGTCGAGGAGAAAGTCTCCCTCTCCGACCGTTTCGGCCTCTGGCTCGGCTTCCATCATTGCAGCCAGGACGACTATCTGGCGATGGTGCGCGGATACGCCCAGTACTACGCGCTGGACGCGCCTGCCGAAGCCGTCGAGCGCCAGGCCTTGGAATGGGCGACGACGCGAGGCTCGCGCTCAGGTCGCACGGCCTGGCAGTTCACCCAGGATCTGGCGGGGCGGCTCGGACGTCGATTGGACGCGGAAGCCGATTGACGCGCTAAGGCGGCGGGCCTTTCCTTGGACCCGCCGCCTTGCTTTCCGGCTCACAGTGCAATCGTGTCTCGCGGTCATCCTGTGAGCGTCACAATGTCCAGGCTGGAGGACTGGACCTGGGCAATCCCGCCGGTTGGTCAGAGGCCGGCGAGATAAGTGGTGGGATCGACGGGCGTGGTGCCCTTGCGCAATTCGAAATGCAGTTGCGGCGAACTGACGTTGCCGCTTTGGCCGGACTTGGCGATGATCTGGCCGCGCTTGACGGTATCGCCGGCCTTGACGTCCAGTTCGCCGTTGTTCGCGTAAGCGGTGACGAAGCCGTTGGGGTGGCGGATCAGCACGAGATTGCCGTAGCCCTTCAATCCGCTGCCCGCGTAGGCGACGGTGCCGCTTTCGGCCGCGCGGACCGAAGTGCCCTCGGGCACGGCGATGTTGATGCCGTCGTTGCCGCCGACCTTGAAGCCCTCAATGATGCGGCCGCGCGCCGGCCAGCGAAACTCCGGCGTGACTCCGGCGGCGTCGGCCTGCGCGCCGGTCAGGGTCGGCGCTGGAGCCGGATCGCCCGCGCGGACGCTGCTGGTCGGGCTTGCGTCGGCGGTCGGCTTCTTCTTCGCAACCGTTGTCTTCGTGTCCGCGTCCGCCTGGGCGACGACCGCGGGAGCAACCGGCTTGGCGGTGGGCTTGGCCGTCGACTTGACCGGTGGAGGGTTCGCATCGGCGACGGCGTCTTGCGCGGGCTTCTTCCCTTGCGCGTGCTTGATGGGCGTCGAACCGGCAGAGGCGACGCGCTTCTCCTTTTCGGCCGGAGTCGCGGCGACGGCGACGCCGTTTGAACTATAGACGGGGACGACGAGCCGCACGCCGCTATGGACCTGCGCTGGGCTGCTCAACCCGTTGGTCTTCAGCATCGCCGAGGCGGGAACGCCATAGCGTCGCGACAGGCTGTCCAAGCTCTCGCCGTCCGCAACGACGATCGGCGAGCCGCCGACGGCGCTCCACCCATTGACGGAGCCGGTTACGCCGGGGTTGCCGGGAGTCTTGATCCGGCCGGTCGTGGTCGGCGCGGCGGGCGCCAACGCAGCGACCGCGACCGGGCTCGGGTGCGCCGCGGCGGCGTAATCGGCTCGCGGAGCGGTCGGCGCTAGCGGCGCCGAAGCGACCGAGGACGAAGGCGCGCCGGTGTCGTTGGCAGCAGTCGCGAACGGATTGGTGAACGGGCTATTGAATGTGTCGCTCAACCGGGTTGAATCCGCCGAGCAGCCGGAGAGCCAAATTCCGACCAATCCCGTCAAGGCGACGCGGACGGCGTTCCGCCGGAGGACTACCGTTGCGATTTTACTCATCGTCTTCAACCCACTCGAACGCAACCAAACGTGGCCGCACTTTGAGCGCATTGTATTAAGAGAAGGTTTAAGATGAATTTTTGGCGCCCGCCTCTCCAGGTCGCAGGAGCAGGCGACGTTGCACCGCTCACAACGACCCCGCCAGGCCCGCCACCAAGGGCATGAAGGTCCGGGCCGCGCCACGCGCGCTCGCCGTGATCTCGCCGTTCGCCCCGCGCGTCAGCCGGACGATGCGCTGCTCGCCCGAGCCGTCGCCGGCGACGACCGCGACCAGCGCGCCACCGGCGACGAGGAGGTCCGTCAGCCGCGTAGCCGGCGCGTCGATCACGGCGTGGACGAGTATGGCGTCGAAGAGGCCGCCTTTGGGTTCCAGCGCCAGTCCATCGGCCCAAGCGACGCGAACGTTGGCGAGCCCGAAGGACTCCAAGCGAGCGGCGGCCTCGAGCGCGAGGATCTGGCGCCGCTCGATCGAAACGACCTCGCCCGCCAGCTGCGCGAGCAGCGCCGCCGCATAGCCGGTTCCGGCGCCGATCTCCAGCACACGGCACGAGGGTTGGGGATTGAGCGCCTCGATCATCGCGGCGACGATCGAGGGCGGCGGCGCGGTCTGGCCGCAACCGATCGGCAGCGCGATGTCGCGCGCGGCGATGTCGGCGTAGCGCTGCGGCATGAACAAGGCGCGCGGCGCGCGTTCCAGCGCGCGCAGCAGCCGAAGGTCGCGAATGCCGCGGGCCCGCAAACGCAGCATGAATTGGGCGCGTTCTTCAGCCTCGAGGCTGGCTGCGGACTTGTCCTCGTCTTGCGGCGACGCCATGGCTCAAACGGTCCGGAAAGCCTCCGCAAAGCGCGAGCGCGTCGCCTCGTCGGTCAAATCAAGCCTTAAGGGCGTGATCGACACTTTTCCGGCCGCCAGCGCTTCGATGTCGGTGCCCGCCTCCGGGGCGAAGCCGCCGCGCTGAAACATCAGCCAGAAATAAGGTATGGCGCGCCCGTCGCGCCGCTCCTCGATGCGCATCAATTCGGTGTCGCGCCGCCCTTGCGCGGTCACCGTTTGGCCGGCGACGTCGGCGGGCGCGCAAGCAGGGAAATTGACGTTGACCAATACGCCCTCGGGCAAGCCGAGGCGCAGGATCTTCTTGATCACCTCCGGCCCAAGCGCCGCGGCGCAATCCCAATTCGTTTTTTCGCGCCCATGGCGGCCGTCGTAGGCCTGCGAAAGAGCGATCGAGGGAACGCCGATCAGGGCGCCCTCCATCGCCGCCGCGATCGTGCCGGAATAGGTGACGTCCTCGGCGACGTTCTGGCCGCGATTGACGCCCGACAGGATCAGGTCGGGGCGCGCGTCCGCCATGATCTTGCGCACGCCCATGATCACGCAGTCGGTCGGCGTGCCCTGAATCGCGAAATGGCGCGCGCTGATCTGCCGCAGGCGCAAGGGATTGTTGAGCGACAGCGAATGCGCAACGCCGGATTGGTCGGTCTCCGGAGCGACGACGAAGATATCGTCGGAAAGCTGGCGCGCGATCGCCTCCAGCACCTTTAGGCCTGGCGCATGGACGCCGTCGTCGTTGGTGAGCAAAATGCGCATGGATCGCCTTTCCCGCTTGGCGCGGATTCAAACGCCGCTTGTAGCGCGCCCGATCGATTCGCGCGACGACGGTGGCCGATCGGGCCACGAGCCGCCGCATCGGCCAAGCAATGCAGGGGGGATCCCGCGGCGCTCCGGGGCATTGTTGCAGAGCCGCATCGTGACCAACGCCTCGGCGGAGTGAGGCACGATTGCGACGAGGCGGCGTCCGAAACCCTCTCTCGCGTTCATCGCCTCAACGCGGCGCCACGCCCATTCTCTTGGCCATCGTTTTGCCCAGGCCCTTTGCCGCAAGTTTGTTGAGAATCGCAACCAGTCCGGGCTCCTCGACCAAATCGGCCGCCTCGTCCAACCCAAACCAATTTGCCTCACGTTGGCCGATTTCGCGCCATGTCTTGAGCTGCTTGGCGAAGGCGAGAACATAGACGTCGACTCGGCAGAGATCGAAATGCCCCTCCCGGCGCTTGAAATAGACGTAGCTGCCGATCGGCTTCCTGCGCGGGCGGCCGACCACGCCGGCCTCCTCGAGCGCTTCCTGCGCGGCGGCTTCCCAGGGTTTGCGCCCTTTCATGATCCATCCCTTGGGGATGATCCACCGCTTCGTTTCGCGCGAAGTGAGAAGCAGCGCCTGGGGGATTCCGGCAGCGCCGATCCTAACCGGCAAAGCGGCCACCTGCACGAGAGCGTTCGTCTTTCGAGTTGACGGCAAAGCCTTCCTTCTTCTCGGTTCGCTTCGGCAACGCGAGAATCGCTGCCGCATGTGCAACAATTGCGACGACCTCGAGACTGACGCAAGAGGCGGACGCGACTCGCGCGTCGCCTTGCAATGTGCCAGCCTTGCGCCGACCAATCGGCCGGGTCGAGTCCAGCAGGGATGCGATTGATGACAAAGACGCTCGCGACCCCCCTTCTCGTCCTCGCGCTTCTCGCCCCTGTGGCGCCAACGGCTGCGGCGGGGTTCTGCACGATGCTGTGGGCGCCGGTGTGCGCGCTCAAGGGAGACGTCCAGAAGACCTATTCCAACGCCGGCTGCGCCAAGGCGGACAACGCCACGGTGATCCGCCAGGGCCGATGCGAGGATCCGCCCGCGCCGCCGCCCTCCTCGCGCTCCGTCTTCTGCACCGACGAATACGCGCCGGTTTGCGGCGTGAAGAACGGCGTCGCGCGCCTCTATTCGAACAAGTGCCGCGCCTTCGCCGACGGCGCGACGGTCGCCAACTTCGGCCAGTGTCAGATCAAGCGATAGCGGGCGGCGGCCTAGCGCCTCGCCTCGATACGCGTCAGCCCGCCCATATAGGGCCATAGGACCTCGGGGATCGAAACCGAACCGTCGGGGTTCTGGTAGTTTTCCAGCACCGCGACAAGCGCGCGGCCGACCGCTACGCCCGAGCCGTTGAGCGTGTGGACGAATCGGGTGTTCTTGGCGTCCGCGGCCTTGCAGCGCGCGTTCATTCGCCGCGCCTGGAAATCGCCGCATGTCGAGCAGGAGGAGATCTCGCGAAAGCGCCCCTGCCCCGGCAGCCACACCTCGATGTCGTAAGTTTTTTGCGCGGCGAAGCCCATATCGCCCGTGCATAGCGCGATGGTGCGGAAATGCAGATCAAGGCGCTTAAGAACCTCTTCCGCGCAACCGGTCATGCGTTCGTGCTCGGCGGCGGAATCGTCCGGGGTCGTGATCGAAACGAGCTCGACCTTCTCGAACTGATGCTGCCGGATCATGCCGCGCGTGTCGCGTCCGGCCGCCCCCGCCTCGGCGCGAAAGCATAGCGTTCCCGCGGTGAAGCGCAGCGGCAAGCGCTTCTCCTCAACGATGCTTTCGCGCACGAGATTGGTGAGCGGAACTTCGGCGGTCGGGACAAGCCAGAGCTTCTGCGCCTGCATGACAGCCGCCTCGGTGGCCAGCTCAAACTCCCTCGCCGCCGATTGGTCCGCGTTCGGATACTGAACTCTTGCGCCAGGGGGCTCAAATTCCTGCATGGCGTTTGCGTGGGCTCGGGCGAGGCGACCGTTGCCGATCGCGGACTGAACGAAAGCCACCGGATCGACGCCGGCAAACTGATCCCGCAGAAACTTCGGCAATTGCGCGGTGCCGAACATCGCCTCATCGCGCACCAACACCGGGGGGTTGATCTCTTCGTAGCCGTGTTGGCGCGTGTGCAGATCGAGCATGAACTGCAGCAACGCGCGTTCGAGCCGCGCCAGCGGCCCCTTGAGCACGACGAAGCGTGCGCCCGAAAGTTTCGCCGCCACTTCGAAATCCATGAGGCCGAGCGCCTCCCCGATCTCGAAATGCTCCTTCGGCCTGAAACCGATCGGGAAATTCGGCGGCGCGCCGTAGCGATGCAGTTCGACGTTGTCGTTCTCGTCTTTGCCGTCCGGCGCGTCGAGCGCCGGCACATTGGGAATGGCGGCCATTTCACTGTCGAACGCCAAGCCGGCCGCCCTTTCCGCCGCCTCGAGCTCGGGCATCGCGGTCTTCAGCTTGGCCACTTCCTCCCTGAGGGCGTCGGCGACGACCGCGTCCTTGCGCGCCATTGCCGCGCCGATTTCTCGCGACGCGGCGTTTCGCCGCTCCTGCGCCTTCTGCAATTCGAGGATCGCGGCGCGGCGGCGGTCGTCGAACGCCAGCACCGATTCGGCGCGCGGGGGGAGCGAACGGCGCGCCAGCCCCTCATCGAACGCTAGCGGATTTTCACGAATCGCTTTGATATCGTGCATAAGTCACCCAACAGGTCGCAACCGGCGTCGCAGCAGCCGGTCGCCGAAGACGTTAACGACGAGGCCAGCCATTACCAGAAGGGCGCCCCAAAGCTCAAATGGGCCGAGCGGCTCGCCGAAGACGAACGAGCCCGCGATCATGCCCACGATCGGCACGAGGAGCGCAAAGGGCGCGACCGCCGCCGCCGAGTAGCGCGACAACAGGCGCGCCCACAGACCAAAACCGAACAATGTGGCGGCATAGGATAGGACGAGCACCGCAAAGACGAGCTTGAGACTGGGATGGGCGAGCGACGCGAAGCCGCGCGGTCCTTCAGTGATCGCCGACAACAGGAACAACGGCGCTGGCGGCGCCAGACTTGACCACATGACGAAGGCGAGCATGTTGACCGGTCCGGCGAATTTGGCCACGACATTGCCCGCGCCCCAAAACGCCGCCGCCGCGATGACCATCAGAAAAGGGACGAAGCTCGCCCCTTCGAGTCGCCCCGACCCGATCAGTGCGATGCCAAGAAAGGCGACGCCGGCGCCGATGAGTTGCGTCGGCCGCGGTTTCTCGCCCATCATCGCCCAGGCGAGAAAGATGGTGAAGAACGCTTGCAATTGAACGACCAGCGAAGCCAGTCCGACCGGGAATCCCTTGCCGATCGCGACGAACAGCAGGCCGAATTGCCCGACGCCGATGAACAGGCCGTAGAGCGTGACAATCGCTGCGGAGGCCCGGGGCGGCCGGACGAAAAACGCCATCGGCAGCGCCGCGAAAACAAACCGCAACGCCGACAGCGTCAGCGGCGTCGTCTCGCCGACGCCGATCTTGATGGCGATGAAGGTCAAGCCCCAGACGACCGCCACGGCGACCGCCGCCAGGATGTCCCGCGTTCTCATTCGGTTCAGCGCGCGGTCATGTCGGGTTCGTCGTCTGGGCTTTCTTGGCCGCTTCGCGGCGCTTTTCGACGATGCGCACCGCGATCACCGAGCCTTCGTAAAGAGCCAGCATCGGCAGCGCAAGCGAGATCATGCTGATGAGGTCCGGCGGCGTCAGGATCGCCGCCATCCCGGTCACCGCGACGATGGCGTAGCGCCGCATCGACGAGAGATACTTGGAATCGACGATGCCGACGTGGCCGAGCAGCGTCAGCACGACCGGCAACTGGAACGCCACGCCGAAGGCGAAAATCAATGTCATGATCAGCGATAAGTATTCGCTAACCTTCGGCAGCAGCTCGATCGTCGCCTCCCCGGCCACGTTGACCTGCTGCAACGAAACCGAGAAGCGGATCAGCAGCGGCATGACGACGAAATAGACCAGCATCGCCCCGCCGAAGAAAAAAATAGGCGTCGCGATGAGATAGGGCAAAAACGCCTGTCGTTCGTGCTTATAAAGTCCTGGCGCGACGAATTTGTAGATCTGCACCGCGATGATCGGGAAGGCGATGACGGCGGCGCCGAACATGCTTAGGCGAATGTTGGTGTAGAATTGTTCGAGGAAGTGCGTCGCAATCAGCGTCGCCTTCTCCGGCCCGACGACGCGCACGTAGGGTTCGGTGAGGATGTTGTAAATCGACCGCGAAAAGTAGAAGCACACCACAAACGCGGCGAAAAAGGCGTAGAGCGCGCGGATCAGGCGCATGCGCAGCTCGATGAGATGATCCATCAGCGGCGCTTTGGTGGCGTCGATATCGTCGGCGCTCATTCCGCCGCGCCCCGCGCAACCGGGGCCTCGGCGGCCGGCTGCTCGGCGAGTTCTTGGCCTTGCGCGGGCGCCGCCGCCTTCTCCTCAGCCGCGACCGCGCTCAAGCCGCCCGGCTCGCCGCTCGCCGCTTGCGGGCCGGTCAGAGCCACCTCGGAGTGGCCGATCTCCTTGCCCGCAACGGCCTGAGCTGATCTCCTGGCGCATCGCCATCGCCGGATCGAACGCGGAGCCGATCTTTGCGGATTCGTCGAGGGCGACCAGTTCCCGCTTTACGCTCTCGAGATCGGCCTCCTTCATCGCCTCCATGAATTGACCCTGGAACTCGGCCGCCATGCGCCGCATCTTCCCCACGGCCTGACCGACGGTGCGCATGACGCGCGGCAAATCCTTCGGCGGAATGACCGCCAGGGCCACGATGCCAAAGATCAGGAGCTTGCCGACGTCGAAATCGAACATGAAGCGGTCCGGCCACACGAAAACCTTAGGGAAAAGCGCTCAGCGCGCTCCCGGCCCAGCGACGGGCTCTCGCGCGAGGCGCGTCAGTTGACCTTGGTGGTTTCGTTGGCGTCGACCGCGGAGCCGACGCGGTTCTCCAGGCGCTGAGGCGACCCCGGCGTGGCCGGCTTGGCCTCGAAATCATCGTCCGACATGCCCTTCTTGAACGACTTGATGCCCTTGGCGACGTCGCCCATGATGTCGGAAATCTTACCTTTGCCGCCGAATAGCAGCAGCGCCACGGCTCCGAACAACATCCAGTGCCAAATGCTCATACCACCCATGGCGATTGTCCCGTTTGATCGCGCCAAACCCGTCAACTTGCGCCGGCGCGCGAAGATCGTGCTCGGAACCTAAGCGCGCCTGGAGGCAAAAACAAGCGCGCCGAGTCGCGGGAGCGGGTTTCTCGCTCCCCGCGCGCCCGAATCCGTACATTCGTCGCGCTGGTCCGAGCGCGTTCGGTTAGACGCCGCCGACGACCGGCACCAGCGCGCCGGTGACAGCCCTCGCTTCTGGCGACGCCAAAAAGAGGATTACGGCGGCAAGATCGGCCGGCGCGACCCAGCGATCGAACTGAGCGTCGGGCATTTGGGCCCGGTTGGCCGGAGTGTCGATAATCGACGGCAGGACGGCGTTGACCGTCACGCCCCGGTGCTTCAATTCTTCGGCAAGGCTTTCGGTCAGCCGATGCACGCTGGCCTTGCTCGCCGCGTAGGCGCCCATCCCCGCGCCCGCCTTCAGCGCGGCGTTGGCGCCGACATTGACGATCCGGCCGGCGCCGCTTTCCAGGAGATAGGGCAGCGCCGCCCTCGATGCGTTCAAGGCGGTCTTGACATTGAGCGCAAATAGGCGGTCCCAGGTCGTCGGATCGCCGTCCGCCACGGACTGCCAAGCGAAAGCGCCTGCGATGTTGACCAGCGCGTCAAGCCGTCCAAACCTCGTCTTGACCTCGGCCATGGCTCGGCGCGCGCCCTCAGCGGAAGTCAGATCGACGCCGCCCAGCGCCAGCCCGTCCGGCCCTAGCTGCTCGGAAAGGCCGGCCGGCGGCGCGGCGGCGACGTCGAGCGCCGCAACCGAAGCGGCACGGCCGGCCGCGACTTCGACGACAACTCGGCCGAGAGCGCCAAATGCGCCGGTGACGGCGATCGCCATGCCCTTCATTGCTCCCTCCTTCATCTCGAGCGTAACCGTGCCTCTTCTAACGCGGATCGCCTCGCCTCGGCCAGCCCGATCGTCCGCGCCATCGTTGCGCGGCGGCGCGTTTGGCTCAATAAGCTCGGGCGCGCCCCTCACGCGGCGCCGCCCCGCATTCGAGCATAGGACCGGTCCATGAGCCTCGTCGCCAAACGTCTTGAAGAATTGGGCGTCACGCTGCCGCGGCCCGCGGCGCCGGTGGCCAATTACGTCCCCTTCGCCCGCGTCGGCGGGTTGCTGTTCGTCTCCGGCCAGTTGCCTCTCGGCCCCGACGGCAGGATCGCGCCCGCGCATACCGGCAAGCTCGCCTCGCATTCGCCGATCCAAGCCGCCGACGAGGCGGCGCGACTTTGCGCGATCAACCTGATCGCACAGGCGCAGGCGGCGGTCGGCAACTTGGACCGCATCGCCCAAGTCGTGCGGCTCGGCGGTTTCTTCGCCGTGACCGGGAACTTCGACGCCCTGCCCCGCGCAATGAACGGCGCCTCCGACCTGATGGCGGCGGCCTTTGGAACGCGCGGCCGCCATGCGCGCACGACCGTTGGCGTTGCCCATCTGCCGCTCGACGCCATGTGCGAAATCGAGGCGACATTCGAGATCGGCGCGTGAGCGCAAACGCGCCGGACTGGCTGGTCTCGCGGCCAATCGCCCACCGCGGTCTGCACGACGCCGTCAAAGGCGTCGTCGAGAACACGCTCGGCGCCGCGGAGGCGGCGATGCGCGCCGGCTCGGCCATCGAATGCGACGTCCAACTGACCCGCGACGGCGAGGCGATGGTGTTTCACGACGCCAAGCTTGACCGGCTGACGCGGGCGCGAGGCGCGCTGATTGAGAGAACCGTCGTCGAAATCCAGGCGGCGCCGTTCCGCTGCGGCGACGAACGCGCGCCGACCCTGCCGCAACTGCTCGCTTGCATCGCCGGTCGCACGCCGTTGATCTGCGAACTCAAGAGCCGCTTCGACGGCGACATGCGTCTCGCCGAGCGCGTCGCCGCGCTGGCGCGAGACTACCGCGGCCCGCTCGGCGTCAAGAGCTTCGATCCGGCGCCGATCGCTTATCTCAGGGCGCGCCACGCCGGCGTCGGCCCGCTCGGCATCGTCGCCGAGGCCAGCTACCGCGGCCGGTATTGGCGCGATCTCTCGGCGGCGCAGAAGGAGGCTTGCGCCGCTTTCCTTCACTATCCCGAGACCCGTCCGGATTTTCTTTCCTGGCGCGTCGACGACTTGCCGCATCCGACGCCGTTTCTGCTGCGCGAGCTCGAGCGGCTGCCGGTCATGGTCTGGACGGTGCGAACCACGGAGCAACGACGCGTGGCGTTGCGCTGGGCGGACCAGATCGTTTTCGAAGGGGACGCGCTCGCCTAGAGGGCGGCGCCGATCATCCCGATCGACGAGGCGACATTTGTCACTGCGTGGCCTCCGCCGCGTCGACGATCCTGAGTTGCGCCTTCTCTCGGCCGCCGTAGCGGTTGATGGCCAGCGCGCCCGCCAGATGGGCGTTCGCGCCCTTAAGGCGCAACAACGCATCGCCCAGCGGCTTGCCGACGGCGCGGAAGGCGATCGCCTCGATCGCTCGTCCGTCCCCCGCGACGGCGCGCAGCCGCAGGTGGTCGGCGCCGACGACGAAGACCTCGGCGAGGCGATGGCGCGGCAGCGCGAATATCGGTTCGGGATTGCCGGCGCCGAACGGTCCGGCGGCCTCGATCGAACGGGCCAGCGCCGGCGTCGCGCCGGCCGCGGTCAGTGCGGCGTCGATCGCCAAGCCGGCGCCGGCGCGCGCCGTGGCGACCGGGCCCGCGAGCTTTTCCTCGAGAAAAGCGCGAAACTCGCCGATCCGATCGCGGGCGAGAATGACGCCCGCCGCCATGGCGTGACCGCCGCCTTTGACCGCCAGGCCGGACTCGACGGCCGAACGGACGACCCGTCCGAGGTCGACGCCGGCGATCGAACGCCCCGAGCCCGTCGCTTCGCGCCCGTTCAAGGCAAGCGCGAAGGCTGGCCGTTCGAAGCGCTCTTTCAGGCGCGCCGCGATCAGCCCGACCACGCCGGATGGCCAGCCCTCGCCCGCCACCACCACCGCCGCGCCGCGTTCCTCGAGCCCGAGCGCAAGCAGCGCCTCGGCTTCCGCCTCGGCCAGCATCGCCAACTCGATCCGCTGGCGGGCGCGATTGAGGCGGTCGAGTTCGGCGGCGATCTCACGCGCCTGAGGACCGTCGCGCGTCGTCAACAGCCGAGCGCCGAGCGCGGAATCGCCGATGCGCCCGCCCGCATTGATGCGCGGGCCGATGAGAAAGCCGAGGTGATAGGCGCGCGGCGGCCCATCGGCGCCCGCCACGTCGAAAAGAGCCGCCAAGCCCGGACGTTGGCGCAGCCGCATGACGGCGAGGCCGCGCAGGACGAAGGCGCGGTTGAGGCCGACCAAGGGCACGACGTCGGCGACCGTCGCCAACGCGACCAGATCGAGCGCGGCTTTGAGATCGGGCGTCGCGTGGCCATAATGGGCGTCCGCCTCGCGCAGCGCGCGATTGAGCGCGACAAGGCCCATATAGACGACGCCGGCGGCGCAGAGATAGCCGAGGCCGGAAAGATCGTCCTGGCGATTGGGATCGACAACGGCGAGCGCGTCGGGCAGATTTTCCGGCGCCTGGTGATGATCGAATACGATCACCTCAAGGCCGAGCCGCTTGGCGTGCGCGATCGGCTCGTGGCTCACCGCGCCGCAGTCGACGGTGACGACGAGGCTCGCGCCAGCGTGAGCGAAGGCGACCATCGCCTCGCTATTCGGGCCATAGCCTTCGATGACGCGATCGGGAATATGGACGATCGTCGAGCAGCCGCAAGCCTCGAGGTATTCGCTCAGCAGCGCCGCGCTCGCCGCGCCATCGACGTCGTAGTCGCCGAAGATAGCGACGCGTTCCCGGCTCCGAACGGCCCGCACGAGGCGTGCGGTGGCCGCCTCCATGTCGCGCAGCGTGAACGGATCGGGCATCAGGTCGCGCAGGGTCGGCTCGAGATGACGCGCCACCTCATCGAGACCGACGCCCCGCCCGGCGAGCAGGCGCGCCATCAATTCGTTCTGCCCGCTCGCCTGCGCGATTGCCAGCGCGCGCGCTTCGCCCGCCGCATCGAGCCGCGCCCGCCACGGCCGGCCGGTGAGCGAGCGTTCGACGCCGAGGAAGTAGGCCATCAGGGCCCCCTTGCGACGAGACGTTCGATCAGCGCGGCCGGGATCCTTATGTGGACAAAATCCTGGGAGGTCATCGGCCGCGGCTTAGCACGAGTCGCAGCCGGAGCGTTAAGCGCGCGTCATGGCGCTGGCGGCGCCCCGCCGCAGCGCGCGCCAGTTCACGAGGCTCGCGAAATAGACGAGCCCCGACAGCGCCGTGATCCAGAAGCTCACCGGCCAGTCGGAATAGAAGGCGAGCGTTAGGCCGCCCCAGGCCTCGATGAGCGCCAGCGCGGCGCTGAGCGCCATGGCGGCGTAAAGGCGCCCGGTAAAGGCGAGCGCCGCCGCCGCGGGGCCAACCATCAGGGTGAAAACCAGCAGCACGCCGACGATTTGCGCGCATTCCGAGACGGCGACAGCGACGATCATCAAAAAGGCGGTCGAGACGAAGCGAAGCGGCACGCCTTTGGCTTCGGCCAACTCGCTTTGCAGGGAGGCAAAAATCAGCGGCCGGGCGATCGCGCCGAGCGCGATGAGGCTCAGGGCCGCCAGCGCCGCCAACGAAACTAGCGCTTCATTGTCGACGCCCAGCACGTTGCCGAACAACAGCGCCGCCGCCTGCGACGCATAGGAGGTGAAGAAATGCAGGAAAAGCAGGCCGAAGCCGAGCGCCAATGACAGCATCATGCCGATCGCCACGTCCCGCTGGCTCAGTTTCTCGCCGAGCAGACCCATGGCAAATCCCCCGAGCACGGTGAAGCCGACGAGGCCGGCGAGCGGAGGCAGGCCGAACAAGACGGCGCCCGTCGCGCCAGTGAACCCGACATGCGAAAGCGCGTGTCCAGCGAAGACTTGGCCGCGCAACACGAGAAAGAAGCCGACCACCCCGGCCAGAACAGCGACAATGCCAGCGGCGGCGAAGCCAGTGCGCATGAAATCGTAGTCAAACATGGGCGTCGTGGTCCCGATGGCCATGACCGTCATGTTCGTGGCGATGCGCGTCGCGCTCGACGTCGACATCGCCCGCCATCACGAACACACGATCCTTGATGCGAACCACCTCGATTTCCGTGCCGTAAAGCCTCGACAAAACCGGCCCGACGATGACTTCGTCGATGGCGCCGAGCACCGCCTTGCCGGCTCCGAGATATAGCACGCGGTCGATCGCGTGGATGAGCGGGTTAACCTCGTGCGCGCTGAAGACAATGGCGATCTTCAACTCGTCGCGCAGCCGCCTGGCGATCTCGACAACGCTTCTTTGATGACCGGGATCGAGGCTGATCAGCGGTTCGTCGAGCAGTAGAAGCTTCGGGCGCCCGAGCAAAGCTTGCGACAGCAGCAGGCGCTGGCGCTCGCCGCCGGAGATTTCGCTGAGAGAACGGCGCGCAAGATCGCGCGCGTCGACCATCTCCAGCGCCCAGTCGATCTCGCGTCGCGTCGCAGCGTCAAGGCGCGGCAGGCCCCAACCCGCGCCGCCCGCCGCGGCGGCGACGATGTCGTAGCCGGTCAGGCGAAGACTGGCGAAATTGCCGCGGGTCTGCGGCATATAACCGATCGCCCCATTGCCGCGCGTCACCGGCTGGCCCAGAACGCTGACGGCGCCGCCCGCAATCGGCGCGAGCCCAAGCGCGGCGCGCATCAACGTCGTCTTTCCCGCGCCATTGGCCCCCAGCACGCCGATGAATTCGCCATCCTCGATGGCAAAGCTCACGGCGGCCAGAATGATTCGGCCGCCGAGCGCGATCGAGACCTGATCGAAGACGAGTGCGCTCACTGCGCCTCGCCGGAAAGCGCTTTGTCGAGGGCGTCGAGCTGCGACATCATCCATTGCTGATAAGTCGCGTCGGCCGGCTCGGTTTCGGAAACGCCGACGACGGGGATCTTCTGGTCCTTGGCGATCTGCACGAGGCGCTGGACAGCGGGCTCGCTGGCCTGGGCGTTGTAGAGCATGACCTTGACCTTGTGGCCTTTGAGATCGTCCTCGAAGCCGGCGACTTCCGAGGCGCTCGGCTCGGTGTTGTTCATGACGGCGAGCGCGAACCCCTCATTGTGAACGTTCAGGCCGAGAAGTTCAGCCATATAGCCGAACACAGGCTCCGAGGCGGTGATCGGCTGCCCCGCATATTTTGCGCGCATGGCGGAGATTTTGGCCTCCAACGGCTCGAGCGACGCCGCGAAGGCGGTAGCGCCCTTCTGATAATCGGCGCGATGGGCCGGGTCGACAATGGCCAAATCGACGCCCAGCGTGTTGCCGACAGCTTTCATCGTGGCGGGATTATACCACAGATGCGGATTGTCGCCCGCCTTCTTGTGCGCTAGGCCTGCGACCAGGATTTCGCGGCGGCCCGGCGCCTTGTGGGCGCTGAGCAGTTTTTCCATCCACGGATCGTAATCGGCGCCGCTGACAATGACGATCTTGGCGTCGACCAGCGCCTTGGCGGTCGAAGCGCTGGCCTCGAACAGATGCGGATCGTCATCCGGGTTGGACAAGATGCTCGTCACCGCGACATTCACGCCGCCGACCTGGGTCGCGACGTCGCCGTAAAAATTCTCGGCGGCGACGATTTTCACCGGATCGGCAAGCGCCGGAGCGCTCATCAAGCCGACCGCCGCGGCCGCGGCGAACAGAAACGTTTGGGTCATGGGGGATGCCTCCAACTCTTGCGCCGCCGCGCTCCTTTCGGCGCGGCGCAGGAAATGTTATGTTATAACAGTGCATCGCGCAAGCCTCAGCGACGTTCCCGGCGACGTGTCGTTGCGAGCATGATAGATTGGGACGGAAAATGGGAGATCGATGATTTCCGGCGGCCGCGAAACGATCGGACCGGCCTGGGCGGCGCAGGTTGAGAGCGCCTGCGCGAGCCAAGGGCTGCAACTGACGGCGCTGCGCCGCCGCGTGCTGGCGATTCTCAGCCGTAGCCCCGCCCCGCTCGGCGCTTATGCGATCATCGACGAAATGGCGCGGCTCGAAGGCAAACCGATAGCCCCGCCGACGATCTATCGCACGCTGGAGTTTTTCCTCGATCACGGCTTCCTGCACAAGATCGAAAGTCGCAACGCCTATGCGCCGTGCGAACATTTCGACCATGCCCATCAGGGCGTTTTGCTCCTGTGCGAAAAGTGCGGGCGCAGCGACGAAATCGAAGACGCCGAGGTCACGCGCCTGCTCCAGGCGGCCGCCGCGCGTTCGGGTTTTGCGCCGCATCGGCAGATGGTCGAACTGCAGGGGCTGTGCCGGGAATGCGGCGCGGCGGCGCGCTGAGACGGCAGCGCTCTGAGAGCGATGGCGTTCGGCGGCCCGACCAAACCGGCGACGCCTGCGCAAGACCCTACGGGGCCGCTTTGATCCGCTTGGGAAGATCGCGGATGATCGCGCTTGTCCCCGGTTCGTCGACCAAGTCGGCGGCGGCGTCGATTTCGCACCCCTCGATCTCGCGCTGATCGCGCTCTTTCCAGGTCGTGAGTTGGCGCTCGAATTCGAGCAGGAACACCTTGACCCGGCAAAAGACGAAATGGTCGGCAAGCCGCTTCAAGTTGTAGGAGCCGATCGGCGTCTTGTGAACGCGGCCGACGACGCCGGCCTCCTGCATCGCCTCCATTTCGGCGGCGCTCTGGTCGGCGCGGTCCTTCATCGGCCAGCCCTTTGGGACGACCAGCCGCTTGGTCTGGCGCGATGTCATCAGCATGACGAGCGCCTACCCCGCCGCATCGTTGCGGACGGCGAGCGCGCCGACGGGCCCCGCGGCGCGATGCGCCGCCCGACGCCGATTCACTTCGCGCCGTAGGTGAACTTCAACCGCATCGGCATGCCCAGCGGCGGCGGCGGAAACGGCGCCGCTTCGGCGATGGCGCCAAGAGCCGCGCTATCGAGCTCGCGCGATCCGCTGGCCTGTGCGATCTGCCGTTGCACGAGATTGCCGGTTCCATCGACGGTGAAAACGATCGCGCCGCGGGCTTTCGGGGGCCCCTCGCGAATGTCCGCCGGCGCATGCAGGTGGGCAATGACCATCCCATACAGGATCGACAAATAAGTCGTTTTGGCCTTGCCGCCGGTCACGGGCGCTGGTCCGGCCGCACTGCCGAGTTCGATGCCCGGCAAATAGTCCGACGTGACGAGTGGCGCCCCGGTGGACCAGGTGGGGAACGGTTGTCCGACCAACGCCGGCAGTTTGCCGAGCGGGGCTTTGGCGTCGACGGCCGCCTGCTGCGGGTCCGGCTCTTCGCGATCGACATCAAGCGTCCGCTTCTCCTCGGCGGCGGGACTATCCAATACCGGTTCGGCGGATTTCTGCGCTGCGCCGGGCGCGCTTTGCTCGGCGGAGGCGACCTGCGCCGGAGCGGGACTTAGGCTCGGCGCGGTCGTCGCCGTCGGCGCGCCCGGCGCCTTGGTCGCCTGGTCGGGCGCGTCCCGTTCGATTTTCTCCTTGTTGGGGGTGCGCGGCGCATCGAAGGCGATCTCTTCGTCGATTTGGCGCGCTGGCGGCGTCGGCTCGGCCTTCGCCGGAGGAGCGTCCGGCTTCGGCGGCGGCGGCTCAATCACGATTTCGACCGGGATTTCGCGCGCCTCAGGCGCGATCGCAGGCCCCAGTTCGCGCCCGAATATCAATAACAACAAGATGCTTGCGTGAAGAAAGGCCGCGCTCAAGAGCGGCAACCAGCGGCTCGTCGCCGCCTCCGACAAAGGCGTAGGGGACCGTATCAGGCGTTCGGCCGGGCTGGCCGAAAATCGAGCGCCAAGATCACGATCCGTCACGACCAATATCGTCCCGTTCGCCGTTGCAAGCATGATGAGGCGACCCAATGATAGTAACGGAGCAGCCCCGCCGCCCACAAGCGGCAAGCCGGCGCGGCGTTGTCGGTCATGCCTCGGCAGATCCGGCGCGCCGGCGCCCGCAGCGCCAATCAGCGTCGGGCGCCGCAAGCGCGGCCGCAATTGACAGCCAATCGTCGTTCGCATCTAACTGTCGCCCATAAGCATCGCGCATCCGCCAGGGGACGATCGGGTGTCGGCCGCGAACAGGAAAACGCCGTTTCGACGCCGCGGCGCGCGGGGGGCGGCTGTGCGCGCGTTTCCTAGACTTGCGCTGTTGTTTGCCGCCTTCGCCCTGTTCGCGCAGCTCGCGGCGCTGCCCTATCATCGCCCCGACGCGCGCCCGGACCTGTCGCGCCTCGCCGCGACGCTGAGGGCGGAGTTCGGTCCCAGCGCGGTCGTCTGCGCCCAGGCCGACGGCGAGGCGTCCCCGACTTCGCCGGAACGCCGGCAGGGCCATTGCGACGACGGCTGCCCGCTCTGCCAGTTCGCGGCGCAGGCGGTCGCGCTGGCTCCGCCCGCGGTGTCCCTTCCCGCGCGCGCCGACTTCGGCGCGTCGCCGCTGAGCGCGCGCGTCGATCTCGATTGGCCAAGTCCCCGCGCCACCGGTTTCGCCCAACCGCGCGCCCCCCCGTCCTTCGAAGCCTGATTCGAATTCGCCGCGCGCCGCTCGCACCGGCGCGCGTTCCCATTCCTTCAGACTTTAAGGCTGCATTCCATGTCCAGGCCGTCTTCATCCGCCGTCGCGGGCGCGTTCGCCGGCGCCACGGCGCTCCTTTGGCTCTCGCCCGTCTTCGGCCACGCCGTCTGCGGCGACCGCATCTTCCCCGCCACGCTCGCCATCGACGATCCCGGGGTCGGCGACGAGCTGGCGCTGCCGACCCTGACCTACTTGCCGCAGAACTCCAGCGCATCGCAGGAATTCGACGCGACCTTCAGCTACACCAAGACCATCTTCCCCGGCTTCGGGCTGTCCGTTCAGGACGGCCCAACGTGGCAAAGGCCCGGCGGATATGGATGGGAGAGCCTCGACACCGAAGCCAAATACAATTTCCTCTGTGTTCCCGAATGGGAATTCATGGCCTCCGTCGGCACGACGGTCGTCTGGGGAAATACCGGCACGGGGACGCAGACCCAGCCGTTCAATGTGTACCAACCGGTGTTCGACGCGGGCTTGGGATTCGGCGCTCTGCCGAAAAGCCTGAACATCCTGCGCCCGATCGCCGTGACGGCCGAACTCAGCGAGAGCGTGCCGAGCCAAGCCTGGACGAACGGAAATCCGAACTCGACGAACCTCAATTGGGGTTTCACCGTCCAGTACAGCCTGCCCTTCTACAATTCGCACATTGGCGAGATCGACAACGCCTTCTTCAAGCATCTGATTCCGATCACGGAATTCACCTTCAGCAAGCCGATCTCGAACTTTGCGCCCGGAACCAACGTGACGACCGGCACAATTCAGCCCGGCGCGATCTATATGGCTGACACGTGGCAGTTCGCGCTCGAGGCGATCGTTCCGATGAACAGCGCAAGCGGGCACGGGGTCGGCGTTGTCGGCGAGTTGCACTTCTTCCTCGACGACATTTTCCCCGACACCCTCGGCAAACCAATCTCCAAGTGGGGTCAGCCATGATTCATCACACCGTCATCAAAATCGCCGCCTTGCTCGCCTTCGTCCTCGCCGCCACCGCGGCCAACGCGCATGCGCAGCTCGAGCAGGCCACGCCCGCCGTCGGGAGCGCCGTCGCGTCTCCCGCCGAAATCCGACTGAAGTTCAGTGAGGGCGTGGAGCCGCGCTTTTGCGCCGTCACGCTGGCTTCGCAGGATGGCGCGGCGGCGCCGCTCGGCCGGCCCGGCGTCGACCCCGCCGACAACAGCGTGCTGATCGTCAGGGTCGGCAAGACGCTGTCGCCGGGGGTCTATACCGTGACCTGGCATGCCGTATCGGTCGACACCCATAAGACGCAAGGCAGTTTTGACTTCACAGTGAAGCCTTGAGGCCTTCGTCGCGCCGTCGCCGACGAAGGCGCGGCCGTCCTTGCAACGAATTCTGACGGAGACGTCGATGTCCCCCTTCCAAGCCATCTGTTTGGCGATTGCGCTCAGCTTGAGCGCCGCCCCTGCCCTCGCCCAGCAAATCAAAGCGGGCGATCTGACGATCGAAACGCCGTGGGCGCGCGCGACGCCGAAGGGCGCCGAGGTCGGCGCCGGTTATCTCGAGATCCGCAACAACGGCGCCGCGCCGGACCGGTTGACCGGCGGCTCCGCCGATTTCGCCAACGTTGAAATCCACGAAATGACGATGGACGGCGGCGTCATGAAAATGCGCGAGTTGAAGGACGGGCTCGCTATTCCCGCCCATGCCTCGGTTAAGCTGGCGCCGAACGGATTTCATCTCATGTTCACCGGCCTGA
>CAVWKL010000266.1:0-11616 GCA_963755075.1 uncultured Alphaproteobacteria bacterium | reverse complement strand
CAACGCCCTCTCTGCTTGGCGCCAAACTGGCGGGTTGGGCGCATTTGCCGGATTTTGAACTCTCGGTATCCGGCGGCGTCGATCTTTCTGCCGGCGGCGGCCACCGCCTCGTACGGCGTCCGTCTGTTCGGCGATTTCGAGGATTTGGCGCGTCGTTCGCGCCGCACGGCGATGGAACTGCAAGCGCTGAAATTCCGCCTCGTGGGCGCGCTCGACTTGGCCGCCCTGCGGGCGCTCGCGGCCAAGCCGCCCGGGCGATGTTGTCGGACCTCGACGCCTGGCGCGTCGCCGTGCAGAGCCGCCGTCTGTCGGCCTCGTGAGGCGCCCAATCGCTGATCCGTCAGGCCTCGCCTTTCGCCAACGCCTCTTCGAGACGTCGCCGCCAGCCTTGCGGGTCGAACGCGGGCGCCGGGAAATCGACCCGCGCCGCCCGACCGCCCGCCGCCAGATCGAGACCCGCGGCGTCCAGACCGATCGCCCGCCAGGCGCGCCGGCCCGGATCGCCGAGCGCGGCCAGGCGGGAAAGAACCGAACCGCCGCGCGCGTTGACCTCCTCGAGCAGGCGATCCTCGGCCTCGATCAGGGCGGAGGCGTCCGCCTCGGGCGCCAAGACGTCGGCGGCGGTCAGCGCCTCGGCGCGGCCGAACCCGCCGTTGAAATGGACCGTTTCGACCCGCATCCGGTAAACGGCGAAATCGGCGAACGGCGCATAGAGCTTCGCCTTGGGATTGCGTTGGAGATAGCGCTTGCGGGCGTAAGGGTCGGAATGGGACGCGATCGGGCCGCCGAGGGTCACGCGGGGGTGATTGAGCGGGTCGCCGCGATCGGGCGGATCGGTCAGCAGCAACGAGCCGCGCGGGTCGGCGCCCAGGTTCTTGGTGTGCTGGGCGATCGCCGACAATAAGAACAACGGCGCGCCGTCAAAGTCGCTGGCGAAGCCGACCCAGGTCGTCAGCGGCGCGCCGCCCTCGCGCCCAAGCGTCGCCAAAGCGCCGGTGCGGGAAATCCTGATGAGCCGCTTGGCCTGCGCCGCCGCGCCGGCCAATGCGCTTTCCGGTTCGGAGAGAGCCATGCGCGCCAATCCTTCCGGAGAAACCCGGGCGGCGCCGGAACGGCGCCGAGCCGAGCGAAACGATGAACATTCGCCAAACCGGGTTATCCTGAGATATTATTGCCCGAATCTGAACGCAAGCGGCGCGAACGCGCCTAGCCGTCGGCGCAAGGGAGCCACACTTCGGCCGCGAATAGGTCTATTGTGCCCTTGCCGGGTGTAGTTCCAGCGCCGCGGGCGACCCGCGCGGCTCAATGGGAAATGAAACAGGAGAATCATGCCGACGATCGCCCTGGTCGACGACGACCGCAACATCCTGACATCCGTTTCGCTTTCGCTGGAGGCCGAAGGCTACCGGGTTCAAACCTACACCGACGGCGCGAGCGCGCTGGACGGCTTGAAGGCCAACCCGCCCGATCTCGCCATTTTCGACATCAAGATGCCGCGCATGGACGGAATGGAGCTGCTGCGCCGGCTGCGGCAGAAGTCCGACCTGCCGGTGATTTTCCTCACCTCGAAGGACGAGGAAATCGACGAGCTGTTCGGGCTCAAAATGGGCGCCGACGATTTCATTCGCAAACCCTTCTCGCAGCGGCTGCTGGTCGAGCGCGTCAAAGCGATCCTGCGCCGCGCCAATCCCAAGGACGCCGCGACGCAAAAGGAGAGCGAGGCCAAGATCCTCGAACGCGGGCGGCTGAAAATGGACCCCGAGCGTCACACCTGCACCTGGGACAACGTTCCGGTGACGCTGACGGTGACCGAGTTTCTGATCCTGCAGGCGCTGGCCGCGCGCCCCGGGGTCGTCAAGAGCCGCAACGCTTTGATGGACGCCGCCTACGACGATCAGGTCTACGTCGACGATCGCACGATCGACAGCCACATCAAGCGGCTGCGCAAGAAATTCAAGGTCGTCGAACCCGATTTCGAAATGATCGAGACGCTCTACGGCGTCGGCTATCGCTTCAGGGAAGCCTGACGCGCGGGCCGTGCGTCAAGACCAGGGCGCGGCGCCCTCGCCGCCGCGCGCAATCATGAGCACCGAGGCGCATAGCGAACCGATTTTGGCGTCCGTGAGCGCGCGCTGGCGCAAGTCGCGCGCGCGGCTGCGCGCGCGCGCCGTCTGGCGGGCGATCGTTTCGCGCTTCTCGTCGTCTTTGACGCGCCGCATCGTCTTCCTGAATCTCGGCGGTCTTTTGGTCCTGGTGGTCGGTTCCTGCTGCTCAACCAGTTTCGCGCCGACATCATCGAGGCGCGGACGCAGAGCCTGACGACCCAGGCCGACATCATCGCCGCCGCCATCGCCGCTTCCGCCGCGGTCGACACCGACACCATCACCATCGATCCCGAGAAGCTGCTGCAGCTCGCGCCGAGCGAAAACGCCGCGCCCGCGCCGAGCGACGAGGATGCGATCGAGTTCTCGATCAACCCCGAGCGTGTCGGCCCGGTCCTTCATCGCCTGGTCACGCCGACCCACACGCGCGCGCGCATTTACGACCGTGACGGCCTGCTGCTGCTCGACTCGCAATCGCTTTCCGCTCGTGGGCCGGGCTTCGCGCGGAGGCGGACGTGACCGCGATCGCCGACTGCCGTGGTGGCGACGGCTCTGGGCCGATGCCCGCCTCTCCTTCGCGCCGACCAGAAGCAGCGCGTGGCCGACGATTGGATGACCAACGGCAAGTCGCTGCCCGAGGTCGCCGAGGCGCTGCAGGGCAAGACGCGAATCCGCGGCGCATCAACGCGGCGGGCGAGACGATCGTCTCGGTCGCGTGCCGATCCAGCGGACGACGACGGCGCGGCGCGCTGCTGCTTTCGACGCAAGGCGGCGATATCGATCGCGTCATCGCCTCGGAGCGCTGGGCGATGTTGCGCTTCTTTGTGGTCCTGGCCTCCGTGATGCTGGTGCTTTCGTTTCGCTTGCCAACACCATCGCCGAGCCGGTGCGCAGGCTCGCCGACGCTGCCGAGCGGGTGAGGCGCGGCATAAGGTCGCGCCAGCAGATCCCCGACTTCACCTACCGCACCGACGAGATCGGGCATCTGTCGCGGCGCTCTGCGCGACATGACGCAGGCGCTCTACAGCCGTCTCGACGCGATCGAGAGCTTCGCCGCCGACGTCGCGCATGAACTGAAGAATCCGTTGACCTCGCTGCGCAGCGCCGTCGAGACGCTGCCGCGGGTCAAAGCCGGACCATTCGCGCGACCGCCTGATCGCCGATCATGCAGCACGACGTCAGGCGGCTCGACCGGCTGATCAGCGACATCTCCGACGCTTCGCGCCTCGACGCGGAGCTCGCGCGCGGCGACGCGAGACCGGTCGACGTCGCGGCGCTGCTGCGACGCAGTCGTGTCGATGGCGGCCGATTTGCCGCGCAGCAACGCGGGCGTTGCGCCTCGCCATCGAAGCGCCAAGGCCGAGGACGGACGCCGGCCTATGTCGTGCTCGGCCACGATTCTCGGCTCGCGCAAGTGATCACCAACCTGATCGACAACGCCTGCTCGTTCTCGCGAGCCGGGCGGGGAAGTGCGGATCGGCGCTGAGCGCAGCGCGGCGAGACGATGCCGGCGGCGAACGCTCGGGCGACCGATCGTCATCACCGTCGACGACGACGGACCCGGCATTCCCCCCACGCGCTGGAGCGGGATCTTCGAGCGCTTTTACACCGATCGCCCGGCCAGGGATTCGGCCAGAATTCCGGGCTCGGACTTTCCATTTCGCGTCAGATCGTTCAGGCGCACGGCGGCCGGATATGGGCGTCGACCCGGCCGGCCTCGCCGGAGACGCCGGCGCCGACCGCCGAGGAGCGCGATGCGGGCGTCGTGCGCCACGGCGCGGGAGCGCGCTTCGTCATGTCCCTGCCGGCGATCGGGCCGTGAGGGCCCGCCCCATTGGCGACTGGACGAGCGTCCACGCGACCGCGCTCATCGTCGGCGAGGCGGGAGTGCTGGTGCGCGGCCCGTCGGGGGCGGGCAAGAGTTCGCTCGCGCTCGCCCTGATCGCGCGCGCCCGCGAGGCGGCGGTTTTCGCCGCGCTCGTCGGCGACGACCGGGTCTTTCTGCGCGCCTGCGGCGGGCGCTTGTTGGCGCGGGGCGCCCGAGGGTTCGAAGGGCTCGTCGAGCGGCGCTTCGAGGGCGTCGTCGCGGTCGCCCACGAGCCGCAAGCGGTTGCGCGCCTTATCGTCGACCTGACCGAACGCGGCGGATCGACGCGGCGAATGCCCGAGGAAAGCGAAAAGATCGTCGAATTGCTCGGCGTGCGGCTGCCCCGAATTGCGCTCGATCCGGCGCAGGGCCCGCTCGATCACGCCTATGCGGCCCTGGAAAGTCTTGCTAGGTTGTCTTGACGTCGGTCCGGGCCTATTTGTGAATTTTGCTTGATCATTGCGCCGCAGTGCACAAAAATGCGCCTCTTGCGTGTTGAGCGTGCGCTGGCGCGGCGGCGGCGCCTGAAATGATGGATTGTAGATGATCGGAATGGTCCTGGTGACCCACGGCCAGCTCGCCATTGGATTTCGGGCCGCGCTTGAGCATGTTGTCGGGCCGCAATCGCGGTTCGAAACGATCGCGATCGGTCCCGAAGACGATATGGAGCAGCGGCGCGCCGACATTCTCAACGCGGCGGCGCGCGTTCAAGACGGCAGCGGCGTCGTCCTGCTGACCGACATGTTCGGCGGCACGCCGTCCAACCTCGCCATTTCCGTCATGGACGGCGGACGCATCGAAGTCATTTGCGGGATCAATCTGCCGATGCTGATCAAGCTGGCGACGCTTCGCGAAACCACCGACCTCGATCACGCGGTGATCGAGGCGCGCGACGCCGGCCGCAAGTACATCACCGTGGCGAGCAAAGTGCTGACCGGAAAATGACCGAGACGACGGAGCGTCGCGAGGACGAAGATTGTCCGCCGCCCCCTCGCTTCGAAGGCGCGCACGCGCGCGACATGCGTATCGTCAACCGCAAAGGACTGCATGCGCGCGCCACGGCCAAATTTGTGCAATGCGTCGATCGTTTCGACGCCCAGGTCAAGGTCACGCGCTGCGGCGAAACCGTCGGCGGCGATTCCATCATGGGCATCCTGATGCTGGGCGCGGGCCTCGGCTCGACGATCACCGTCACCGCCCGCGGCGCGCAAGCCCTCGAGGCGCTCGAGGCGCTCGAAGCGCTCATCGCGAGCCGATTCGACGAGGACGAATGAGGCGCGGCGCGGCGCGACGACGGGGCCGCCGCTTCCCGCCCGGCTACATGCGGAAGTCTTCGCCGAGATAGTGTCGGCGCACGTCCGGGTGCGCGACGATCTCCTCCGGCGTTCCTTCCGTCAGCACGTGGCCGCTGTGAATGATGTAGGCGCGATCGATCAGTCCGAGCGTCTCGCGCACGTTGTGATCGGTGATGAGGACGCCGATGCCGCGCCCTTTGAGATGGCGCACGAGGTCCTGGATATCGCCGACCGCAATCGGATCGATCCCGGCGAAAGGCTCGTCGAGCAGCATGAACGACGGCTTGCCGCCGAGCGCCCGCGCGATCTCGCAGCGCCGTCGCTCGCCGCCCGAGAGCGCGATCGCCGGCGCCTTGCGCAGGCGCGCGATGTCGAACTCCTCGAGCAGCGAATTGAGCGTCGCCTCGCGCGCCTCGCGGTTGGGCTCGTTGACTTCGAGAACGGCGCGAATGTTGTCCTCGACATTGAGGCCGCGAAAGATCGAGGCCTCCTGCGGCAGATAGCCGATGCCGAGGCGGGCCCGCTGATACATCGGCAACTCGGTTACCGGCAGACCGTCGAGTTCGATGACCCCCTTGTCCGGCCTGACGAGGCCGGTGATCATGTAGAAAACCGTGGTCTTGCCGGCGCCGTTGGGGCCCAGCAAGCCGACGGCTTCGCCGCGGCGAACCGACAGGCTGACGTCCTGAACGACCGCCCGCGCGCCGTAGGTCTTGCCGAGATTGTGCACGGCGAGAAACCCCTCCCCTGTCGCGGTCGGCGAGCGCCCAGCAGGCTCTTCGACCGCCTCCGCCCACGCGGGGTCGGGCGCGTCAATCGACGGAACGTCGGTCACGGCGGCGGATCCGGGGGCGAAGGTTTGTCATGACGGATGGGAGAGAGGAATCGAAGCAAGGGATACGTCTACTTCGCGGCTTTGGTCTTGTCATTGTCGCCGGCGTCGACGCCGGCGACAATGACAAGACCAAAGCCGCGAAGTAGACGTATCCCTTGCTTCGATTCCTCTCTCCCATCCGTCATGACAAACCTTCGCCCCCGGATCCCGCCGCCGTGACCGACGTTCCGTCGATCGACGACGCCCGACCCCGCGTGGGCGGAGGCGGTCGAGAGCCTGCCGGGCGCTCGCCGACCACGACAGGGGAGGGGTTTCTCGCCGTGCACAATCTCGGCAAGACCTACGGCGCGCGGGCGGTCGTTCAGGACGTCAGCCTGTCCGTTCGCCGCGGCGAAGCCGTCGGCTTGCTGGGCCCGAACGGCGCCGGCAAGACCACGGTGTTCTACATGATCACCGGGCTGGTCAGGCCGGACAAGGGCGTCATCGAACTCGACGGCCATGCCGGTGACCGAGTTGCCGATGTATCAGCGGGCCCGGCTCGGCATCGGCTATCTGCCGCAGGAGGCCTCGATCTTTCGCGGCCTCAATGTCGAGGACAACATTCGCGCGGTTCTCGAGGTCAACGAGCCCGACCGCGAGGCGCGCGAGGCGACGCTGAATTCGCTGCTCGAGGAGTTCGACATCGCGCGCCTGCGCAAGGCGCCGTCGATCGCGCTCTCGGGCGGCGAGCGGCGACGCTGCGAGATCGCGCGGGCGCTCGCCGGCAAGCCGTCGTTCATGCTGCTCGACGAGCCTTTCGCCGGGATCGATCCGATCGCGGTCGGCGATATCCAGGATCTCGTGCGCCATCTGAAAGGGCGCGGCATCGGCGTCCTCATCACCGATCACAACGTGCGCGAGACGCTCGGACTGATCGACCGCGCCTACATCATTCACAGCGGCCATGTGCTGACCGAAGGAACGCCGGACGAGATCGTCGCGCACCCGGACGTTCGCCGCTACTATCTCGGCGAAGACTTCCGCATGTAGCCGGGCGGGAAGCGGCGGATCCGTCGTCGCGCCGCGCCGCGCCTCATTCGTCCTCGTCGAAGCGGCTCGCGACGAGCGCTTCCAGCGCGTCGAGCGCTTCGAGGGCCTGCGCGCCGCGGGCGGCGACGGTGATGGTCGAGCCGAGGCCCGCGCCCAGCATCAGGATGCCCATGATGGAATCGCCGCCGACGGTTTCGCCGCAGCGCGTGACCTTGATCTGCGCGTCGAAGCGATCGACGCATTGCACGAACTTGGCGGTCGCGCGCGCATGCAGTCCCTTGCGGTTGACGATGCGCATCTCGCGCGCCTGCGCGCCTTCGAAGCGCGGCGGGCGGCGGACAATCTTCGTCCTCGCGTCGCTCCGTCGTCTCGGTCATTTTCCCGTCAGCACTTTGCTCGCCACGGTGATGTACTTGCGGCCGGCGTCGCGCGCCTCGATCACCGCGTGATCGAGGTCGGTCGGTTTCGCGAAGCGTCGCCAGCTTGATCAGCATCGGCAGGTTGACGCCGCAAATCACTTCGATGCGGCCGCCGTCCATGACGGAAATGGCGAGGTTGGACGGCGTGCCGCCGAACATGTCGGTCAGCAGCACGACGCCGCTGCCGTCCTGAACGCGCGCGGCCGCGTTGAGGATGTCGGTGCGCCGCTGCTCCATGTCGTCTTCGGGACCGATCGCGATCGTTTCGAACTGCGATTGCGGCCCGACGACATGCTCAAGCGCGGCCCGAAAACCAGTGGCGAGCTGGCCGTGGGTCACCAGGACCATTCCGATCATCAACAATCCATCATTTCAGGCGCCGCCGCCGCGCCAGCGCACGCTCAACACGCAAGAGGCGCATTTTTGTGCACTGCGGCGCAATGATCAAGCAAAATTCACAAATAGGCCCGGACCGACGTCAAGACAACCTAGCAAGACTTTCCAGGGCCGCATAGGCGTGATCGAGCGGGCCCTGCGCCGGATCGAGCGCAATTCGGGGCAGCCGCACGCCGAGCAATTCGACGATCTTTTCGCTTTCCTCGGGCATTCGCCGCGTCGATCCGCCGCGTTCGGTCAGGTCGACGATAAGGCGCGCAACCGCTTGCGGCTCGTGGGCGACCGCGACGACGCCCTCGAAGCGCCGCTCGACGAGCCCTTCGAACCCTGGGGCGCCCCGCGCCAACAAGCGCCCGCCGCAGGCGCGCAGAAAGACCCGGTCGTCGCCGACGAGCGCGGCGAAAACCGCCGCCTCGCGGGCGCGCGCGATCAGGGCGAGCGCGAGCGAACTCTTGCCCGCCCCCGACGGCCCGCGCACCAGCACTCCCGCCTCGCCGACGATGAGCGCGGTCGCGTGGACGCTCGTCCAGTCGCCAATGGGGCGGGCCCTCACGGCCCGATCGCCGGCAGGGACATGACGAAGCGCGCTCCCGCGCCGTGGCGCACGACGCCCGCATCGCGCTCCTCGGCGGTCGGCGCCGGCGTCTCCGGCGAGGCCGGCCGGGTCGACGCCCATATCCGCCCGCCGTGCGCCTGAACGATCTGACGCGAAATGGAAAGTCCGAGCCCGGAATTCTGTCCGAAATCCCTGGTCCGGGCGATCGGTGTAAAAGCGCTCGAAGATGCGCTCCAGCGCGTGGGTGGGAATTCCGGGTCCGTCGTCGTCGATGGTGACGACGACTTGATCGCCCGAGAGTTCGCCGCCCGGCGTCGTCTCGCCGCGCTCCCGGCTCAGCGCGATCCGCACTTCGCCGCCCGGTCGCGAGAACGAGCAGGCGTTGTCGATCAGATTGGTGACCACCTGAGCGAGCCTGGAATCGTAGCCGAGCACGACATAGGCCGGCGTCTTGGCCTTTGGGCTTGGCGCCTCGATGGCGAGGCGCAACGCCACTCCGTTGCTGCGCGGCGAATCGGCCGCCATCGACACCACTGCGCGCAGCAGCGCCGCCATGTCGACCGGTCCCGCGTCGTCGCGCGCGAGCTCCGCGTCGAGGCGCGAAGCGTCGGAGATGTCGCTGATCAGCCGGTCAAGCCGCCTCACGTCGTGCTGCATGATCCCCAGCAGGCGGTCGCGCGAGGGTCCCGATTTGACCCGCGGCAGCGTCTCGACGGCGCTGCGCAACGAGGTGAGCGGATTCTTCAGTTCGTGCGCGACGTCCGCGGCGAAGCTCTCGATGGCGTCGATCCTGTTGTAGAGCGCCTGCGTCATGTCGCGCAGGGCGCCCGACAGATGCCCGATTTCGTCCGATCGGTCGGTGAAGTCGGGAATCTGCTGGCGCGATTTGATGCCGCGCCGCACGCGCTCGGCCGCCTCGGCGAGCTTGCGCACCGGCTCGGCGATGGTGTTGGCCAGCGACAACGACAGCATCAACATCACCGCCGCCAGCACCAAGAAGAAGCGCAGCAACGCCCAGCGCTCCGAGGCGATGACGGAATCGATGTCGCCGCCTTGGGTCGAAAGCAGCAACGCGCCGCGGACCGTCGTCGTCCGCTGGATCGGCACGCTGACGGAGACGATGGTCTCGCCCGCCGCGTTGATGCGAACCGCCGATTCCGTCTTGCCCTTCAGCGCCTCGGCGACATCGGGCAGCGACTTGCCGTTGGTGATCCAATCGTCGGCCACGCGCTGCTTCTTGGTCGGCGCGAAGGAGAGGCGGGCCTCGGCCCACAGCCGTCGCCACCACGGCATGTCGGCGATCGCGGTCTCGTCCGCCTCCGCGCGAAGCCCCGGCCCGCGAGCGGAAAGCGTTTGCGAGTCGAGCAACAGCAGGCCGTCGCGATCATAGATCCGCGCGCGCGTATGGGTGGGCGTCACCAGGCGATGAAGCACCGGGCCGACGCGTTCGGGATTGATCGAGAACTCGATCGAATCTTCCTCGCTCGGCGCGGGCGCGGCGTCCTCGCTCGGCGCGAGTTGCAGCAGCTTCTCGGGGTCGATGGTGATGGTGTCGGTTTCGACGGCGGCGGAGGCGGCGACGGCGGCGGCGATGATGTCGGCTTGGGTCTTCAGGCTCTGCGTTCGCGCCTCGATGATGTCGGCGCGAAACTGATTGAGCAGCAGGAACCCGACAACCAGAACCAAAAGACCGCCAAGATTGAGGAAGACGATGCGGCGGGTCAAAGACGACGAGAAGCGCGAAACGATCGCCCGCCAGACGGCGCGCGCGCGCAGCCGCGCGCGCGACTTGCGCCAGCGCGCGCTCATGGACGCCAAAATCGGTTCGCTATGCGCCTCGGTGCTCATGATTGCGCGCGGCGGCGAGGGCGCCGCGCCCTGGTCTTGACGCACGGCCCGCGCGTCAGGCTTCCCTGAAACGATAGCCGACGCCATATAGGGTCTCGATCATTTCGAACTCGGGTTCGACGATCTTGAATTTCTTGCGCAGCCGCTTGATGTGGCTGTCGATCGTGCGATCGTCGACGTAGACCTGATCGTCGTAGGCGGCGTCCATCAAAGCGTTGCGGCTCTTGACGACCCCGGGGCGCGCGGCCAGCGCCTGCAGGATGAGAAACTCGGTCACCGTCAGCGTCACCGGAACGTTGTCCCAGGTGCAGGTGTGACGCTCGGGGTCCATTTTCAACCGCCCGCGTTCGAGAATTTTGGCCTCGCTCTCCTTTTGCGTCGCGGCGTCCTTGGGATTGGCGCGGCGCAGGATCGCTTTGACGCGCTCGACCAGAAGCCGCTGCGAGAAGGGTTTGCGAATGAAATCGTCGGCGCCCATTTGAGCCCGAACAGTTCGTCGATTTCCTCGTCCTTCGAGGTGAGAAAAATCACCGGCAAGTCGGACTTCTGCCGAAGCCGGCGCAGCAGCTCCATTCCGTCCATGCGGGGCATCTTGATGTCGAAAATGGCGAGATCGGGCGGGTTGGCCTTCAAGCCGTCCAGCGCGCTCGCGCCGTCCGTGTAGGTTTGAACGCGGTAGCCTTCGGCCTCCAGCGAAAGCGAAACGGATGTCAGGATGTTGCGGTCGTCGTCGACCAGGGCGATCGTCGGCATGATTCTCCTGTTTCATTTCCCATTGAGCCGCGCGGGTCGCCCGCGGCGCTGGAACTACACCCGGCAAGGGCACAATAGACCTATTCGCGGCCGAAGTGTGGCTCCCTTGCGCCGACGGCTAGGCGCGTTCGCGCCGCTTGCGTTCAGATTCGGGCAATAATATCTCAGGATAACCCGGTTTGGCGAATGTTCATCGTTTCGCTCGGCTCGGCGCCGTTCCGCGCCGCCCGGTTTCTCCGGAAGGATTGGCGCGCATGGCTCTCTCCGAACCGGAAAGCGCATTGGCCGGCGCGGCGGCGCAGGCCAAGCGGCTCATCAGGATTTCCCGCACCGGCGCTTTGGCGACGCTTGGGCGCGAGGGCGGCGCGCCGCTGACGACCTGGGTCGGCTTCGCCAGCGACTTTGACGGCGCGCCGTTGTTCTTATTGTCGGCGATCGCCCAGCACACCAGAACCTGGGCGCCGACCCGCGCGGCTCGTTGCTGCTGACCGATCCGCCCGATCGCGGCGACCCGCT